>CAZQZE010000275.1:0-3208 GCA_964597715.1 uncultured Halobacteriales archaeon | reverse complement strand
AGCCGATATTCGTCGAGAGCCCCTTGTCGTGCATCATCTGGGTTGTCGGGGCACCTACACGGGACTTCTTATCGCGCTCGCTGGAGTCGAAGGCGCGCCACTCGGGGCCGGGGTCGATCTCGTCTTCCTCGACGACCAGGCCACACTCCTCACAGACAGTTTCACCGTGTTCGGCGTCGTTGATCAGGGCGCCGCTACACTCCGGGCAGACCAACTCCTCCGACTCCGTCTGCTCCTCCTCCGTTCGTTCGTCCTCTGTACGCTCTGACGTCCGTATGTTGGGTGGTGATTCGCTCATGATGTGCGTTCCGACGCGCTGGGGAAGCAAGGAATAAGTACCGCCTCCCAGGCTCGTTGAGTGTTAGTTAGTCCGAAAACCTTATAAATCTTCCGGTGTCGCATGGTAACCATCCCCGCCCCGTCCGGGGATACGAGGGCCATCGCCAGGGGGAGAGACAGGGGCAAAGGAGTCGCGTCCTGAGCGCCGCCGAGCCTGGGGGGCTATCCGCGAGCCTGTCGCCCGGCGAGCGGCAGCCGAGGGCAACAGCCGCGTACACCGCCCCGCCGGCACAGCCGGCCACGCCGGTGCCAGCCGCGCTACCGGGCGCCGTGTCCGTCTGTCTGCGGGTGCAGGGCGGCATCAACTGATACTGATGGCCCCCGAGTAATGAACAATTCCCGAAAAGTCCCCGTACTCTCACCCAATTCTGTCCGGACTCGGCGGGTGATTCGGACCACCCGACCGCCGCCGGACTCTGTCGATTCGGCCGGCCTGCCGTCGCCACCGGGGTCGTCGCGGAGTCCACCGGCGTCCTGGCCGTCAGCGGTCACCGACGGGTCACTGCTGTCGCCGCCGGCGTAGCCGGTAGTACAGAGACCTGACGTCGGGTCTGTCACGGAGCGAGCGAACGCCGCCGTTCGGGTCAGTCCCACGTCACCCAGGCCAAAAAGAGCAGGCCGAGAAGCTCCAGGACCTGCACCGTCGACATCGCACGCCCGGCGACGGGGGCTGCACTCCGGAGTAGCTCGGCGACCGCCGGGTCCAGCACGTAGTAGTACAGCGCGAGGCCGTTCTCCGCGAGCAGGAGGACGCCGAAAACCGCGAGCCCGAGCGCGTGTTTGGAGCCGAGCTGGCGGTAGTTCCGGCCCCAGATGCCGACCAGGACCAGCAACACCGCGACGTTGACCGCCGCGGCGGCCCCGGCGACGCTCAGCCAGAGTCCCATCTCTCCCTCTCTTTCCCGTACCGACGGATAATCACTGTCCCAATTTTGGCCATACTAGATTACCTCCTCCGCGATCTCCTCGACGGTATCCCAGTGGTGTCGCGCCTGGTCGCTGGGCAGATACACCGCCCCGTAGTCGTCGCCGCTGCTCGTGACGAGCCCGTTGTCGACGAGGACGTCTAGATGATGTCGCACCGTCTTGTAGTCCAGCTCCAGGTCCTTCGCGAGCTGGTTGGCGTTTCTGGGCCTGTCGGAAAGGGCCTGTATGATTCGGACGCGGTTGGGGCCCCCACGGGTACCCGAGAGCACGTACCAGAGGACGCCCTCCATCACCTCTCACGTCTGAGGCAAGAACCCTAAGACCACCGACTCTCTCCGGCCACGGAATGGAGGGTGGTCACCGGCAGTCAGACTCCGCCACTGACCGGTCGAAACGGCCCGTCAGTCGTCGTTTCCTTCGTCCTCGTCGTCGTCCGCATCGTCCTCAGCCTGGTCGGCAGGATTCAGCACGCCGTCGATTTCGTGAACGATACCGTTCGATGCGTCGGCCAGATTCGGCGTGACAATATCTGCCGGGAAATCCCCCTCGGGATTCAGGCTCGTCCCCTCGACATCTATCCTGGCACCGTTCAGCGTCGGCACCTGGTCGGCGTTGACCACCGAGGCCGCTTTCCGGCGACCCGGGATGACGTGATACAGGAGAATTGCCCGCAGCCTCTCCTCGGGAACATCATCTAGCTCATCCAGCCCCAGGGCGTCGAGCAGGTCGCCGAACGCCTCGTTGTTCGGCGCAAACAGCGTCAACTGCCGGTTTCCGCTGAGGGCCTCAACGAGCCCCGCCCGCTCGACGGCTGCGACCAGGGTGCTGAACCTGTCAACCCCTTTTGCAACGTCGACAATCGTCTCTCCCTCGCTCGGTGGCTTTGCGCTCGCGGCACCCACGCCACCGACGAGTGTCGCAGTTCCCACACCGATCCCCCTCAGCACGTCGCGCCGAAAGTGGTCGCTCATCAATGAGACACCACTAATGACGGTCGGGTGTCGGATAATAATCACTTTCCCAACTGAGACCCAAATTCGACCCAGGAACGTACCGGCTGTTCGGGAGTTTCCTACCGGCTCACACGGTGAACAGGTGTCCGTCCTCGGGGACATCGAACAGTCCCACGCGGGCGCCAGCATCGAGCCACGCGTGGCCGTAGGAGAACGCCGCCAGGGCGTTGACCAGGTCGTCCTCCTCCCGGAAGTGGCGGCCATCCGCGAGGTACGAGCGGGCCATCTCCTCGAACTCCCCGGCGGCCTCCCCGAGTGGCGTGTCGGACGGAGCGGTCACCTCGGCGGCCGCCAGCGCCTCCGCGAGCAACCCCTCGTACCGGTCGGTCTTCTCGGCGATATCGGCCATGCCCGCCGTTCGGCCAGGTGTCACGAAGCCGTTTCGGTCCGGCGAGTGCCCGAGGGCGCAATCTACAAACGACGCCGGACCCAAGTGTACCGTATGACAGATGAACTCGTCGAACACCGCCGACTAGTCATCACCGGCTCCGGCATCGCCGGACTGACCGCCGCCATCTACGCCGCCCGGTCGAACAACGACCCGCTCGTCCTGAGGGGTGACGAGCCTGGCGGGCAGTTGACACTCACGACCGACGTGGCGAACTACCCCGGCTTCCCCGAGGGGATCGGCGGCCCGGAACTCATCCAGCAGATGGAGGAACAGGCCGAACGGTTCGGCGCGGAGTTCGAGAACGGCATCGTCGCCGATGTCGACGACTCGACCCGGCCGTTCCGGGTCGAACTGAGCAGCGGTGACGTCTACACCGCGGACGCGGTCATCGCCGCGTCCGGGGCCAGCGCCCGCACGCTCGGGGTCCCCGGCGAGGACGACCTGATGGGCTTTGGGCTCTCGACGTGTGCGACCTGTGACGGGGCGTTCTTCCGGGGCGAGGACATGCTCGTCGTCGGCGGCGGCGACGCCGCCATGG
>CAZQZE010000274.1:0-3210 GCA_964597715.1 uncultured Halobacteriales archaeon | reverse complement strand
GACACCGGAGTTCCTCGAGGTCGAGGACGACCATACCACCGCCTGTCACCTCTACTACGACCACGAGAGGACGTCCTCGGGGGCCGGGACCCCGACGCAGGCAGCCACCGACGTTGACTGACGCCAGGATACCCGGGACGCCGGCAACCACTCACTCCCCGACGAGGCCCTCACGCCTCCGGAGGTCTCTGCGGCGGACCTTCTCGGTACTCGTGCGCGGGAGGTCGTCGAGATACTCGATCTCGCGGGGGTACTCGTAGTCAGCCAGCCGGTCCCGGACGTAGGTCCGGAGCCGGTCCCGGAGGTCGCCGGGTTCGTGCCCGTCGGCGGTGACGACAAACGCCTTCGGGACCTGCCCGCGCTCGTCGTGTGGGACACCGATCACGCCGGCATCGGCGACCGCGTCGTGCCCGGCCAGTGTCTCCTCGACCTCCTCGGGGCCGATCTTGTACCCCGAGGAGATGATCACGTCGTCGGTCCGCCCGATGAACTCGAAGTAGCCGTCCTCGTCGACCGTCCCCAGGTCCTCGGTGAGTAGCCAGCCGTTCTGGACCTTCCTGTCGGTCTTCTCCGGCCGACCCCAGTACTCCGTGAAGCAGACCGGGTCGTCCTCGTAGCGGACGGCGATCTCCCCGACTTCCCCCGGTTCGAGCCGCTCGTGGGTTCGTTCGTCGACGATAGCGACCTCGTGGCCCGGCGCCGCAGGCCCCATCGTCCCGTCCTTGTGCTCGACGAGCTCGGACCGCTCGGACACGAGCAGGTTCGCCTCGGTCTGGCCGTAGGCCTCCTCGACGGTGTCGACCCCGAACGTCTCGGCGGCCCACTCCCGAATCCCCTCCCCGACCGACTCGCCGCCGGAGCCGATATGCCGTAGCTCGGTGAACTCCTGGTCGGGGTCCTCGGCCTGCATCATCATCCGGAGCGCCGTCGGCGGCCCGGAGAAGTAGGTGACCCCGTATTTCTCGATGACCCGGAACGCCTCCTGGGGGTCGAACTGTCCGCCGGCGTAGGCGACGACGGGTTGCCCGTAGTAGAGTGTCGGCATCACCGCCGAAAACAGCGAGCCGATCCAGGACCACTCCACAGGTGTCCACGTGACCCGGCCTTCGGTCCGCCCGGTCCCGAGAAAGCCCGCGGCGGTGACCGGGAGGTGGCCGAGCAGAAACCGGTGGGCGTGACGGACGCCCTTCGGCGACCCCGTCGTTCCCGAGGTGTAGATGATGATCGCGTCGTCCTCGGCGGCCGTGTCGACAGTGTCGAACTCGTGGGAGGCGCCGTCGGTGGCTTCGCCGAGGTCCACCTCGTCGCTCCGGTGGTCGACGTCGCCGAGTGTGAGCACCGTCTCCAGGGCCGGCAGGTCGGCCTCCCGGAGCGCGTCGAGGTTGGCGCTCTCGACGACACAGGCCACGGCGTCACAGTCCCCCAGACGGTGCTCGATGGCCTCGGGACCGAACAGCAGTGACAGCGGCACCGACACCGCCCCCAGCTTCCAGCAGGCGGTGTGTGCCACCAGCGCCTCCGGCCGCTGGTTGAGATTTACCCCGACCCGGTCGCCGCGTTCGACGCCCGCCCCGGCGAGATAGTTCGCCAGCCTGTTAGCCTGCCTCTGGAGCCGCCAGAAGGTGTACACCTCCTCGTTTCCGGCGGTATCCTCGGCAAACACCGCCGCTCGCCCGCGCTCCTTGGCCCACCGGTCACAGGTGTAGGCGGCGATATTGAACCGCTCCGGGGTCTCCCACTCGAAGGCTTCCCGCAGTTGCTCGTAGCTGTCCCAGTCCTGCTCGTAGAAGTGATACGCGTCGAGACGCTCCGTGGGAGCCATGGACACACCATCCCTGACGGCGCACTTAACAGTTCATGATACACCGGCCAGGGCTCAGCTGTGAACGCAGGCCGCGAGCCGGCCCTGGGCGTCGCTGTCGGCGGTGTCGCTCCCCCAACCCTGCCGGGTGGGGACCCGCCACACCGACAGCTCCGGGCGGCTCGGCGTACCCGAGGGCAGGGGTTGGTGGACCAAGGTCTACTGTTATATAGCTGAGAGATAGTCGTGGTACCATGGGTTCGGACCGTTCAGCATCCACAGAGGACGAACACCGCTCCGACGGGGCGGTGGTCCGGATACGGTGTGAGTGTGGCGACTGGCTCAGAGCGGACACCCGGAAGGCACGGGTCAACTGCGAGTGCGGGCAGTCGTTCGCGGTGACGGTCACAGAGATGTTCTCGGAGTCGCCGTCGCAAACGGACTGAGCCGACAGAACCGGTCTATCGGGGTCAGAGGGCCCGTCGCTACACACAGCACTTGTCTCGGCACCGGTCAGCGATGGATATAATACACAGCGGTCGAATCACCCTGCGTTGGTATGTCGCTGCACAAGCATCCGCTGGGGACAGTCGCGGCGCTGGGTGAGGAGGCAATCGGCGAGCTAGGACAGGCTCTGGGTGGGGAGCTTATTCTTCCCGACCACAGCGAGTACAACGACGCCCGCGACGTCTGGAACGGGCTGGTCAACAGGTATCCGGCGGTGGTGGTACGAGCGACCGGGAGCCAGGACGTCGCGACGGCGGTCAGCTTCGCCCGTGCGCACGGCCTCGAGCTGTCTGTTCGCGGCGGCGCACACCAGCAGGCCGGCGATGCCGTCGTCGACAACGGCCTCGTGGTCGACCTCTCGGAGTGCGACGAGGTCAGGGTCGACCCGGAACGACAGGTCGCAACGGTCGGCCCCGGCAACCGGGCGGCGGACGTCCTTGCGGAGACACAGGAGTACGGCCTCGCGATGCCGACCGGCAGCGCCGGGTGTGTCGGGATGGCCGGGACGACCCTCGGCGGCGGTGTCGGGTGGATACGCCGCAAACACGGCCTCTCGGTCGACGCGCTCCGGTCGATGGAGGTCGTCACCGCCGACGGCAGCGTCGTCGAGGCCTCACCCGACAGCAACCCGGACCTGTTCTGGGCGATGCGCGGCGGCGACAGCAACTTCGGGGTCGTCACCAGCTTCGAGTTCGACCTGTCCGAGGTCGGCCCGATTGTCGGCGCGTTGAATGTCTTTTACCCGGCCGACATTGTCGACGAGGTGCTCCGGACCTACCGCGACTTTGCCGCCGACGCCCCCGAGGAACTGACGACACTCGTCAACTACGGCGAGATCCCCGCTATTCCGCCGATGCCGGACCACCTGCACGGCGAACCGGCGGTCGGGCTGATCGGCTGTT
>CAZQZE010000273.1:0-3211 GCA_964597715.1 uncultured Halobacteriales archaeon | reverse complement strand
AGGCGATGGTCGAACAGCTGCTCGCGGCCTACGACGACGAGTTCGGCGGCTGGGGCACCGACGTCAAGTTCCCGCTCCCCCGGACCGTCGAGTTCGCGCTCGTCCGGGCCCGTGACCAGGCCACCCGCTCGCTCGAGGCCGTCCAGACACACCTGCTCGACACCTACGACGGCGGCTTCTACCGCTTTGCGGGCAACCGTAACTGGGCGAACGCCCGCCGCGAGAAACTCGCCGACGAGAACGCCGCCCTCCTGCGCGCGTTCGCCTACGCCTACCGGTACACCGGCGAGGACGCCTACCGGGCGGCCGCCGAGCGGACCGCAGAGTATCTCACGACGACGCTGTGGACCGGTGACGCCGTCGCCGCCAGCCAGGGTGGCGACCCCGGCTACTTCACCCTCGAGCCCGCGGACCGCGAGGAGGCCGACCCGCCGCCGGTCGACGAGACTGTCTTTGCCGACCGCAACGGGCTCGCGGTCGACGGCCTGCTCACCTTCGCGGGCTACACCGACGACGACCGCGCGACCAGGTACGCCCGCCGTGCCCGCGAGTACGTCTGTGAGACGCTGGTCGACGGCGGGGCCGTCCGTCACTACGACGGCCCCGGCAGCGAGACCGGTCTGCTGGTGGACCAGGCCCGCCTGCTCCGGGGGCTGACGACCGCCTGGGAGGTGCTAGGTGAACCCGGGCCCGCCCAGGCGGTCGCAGACTGGACCCTCGAACACCTCCAGGCCGACCACGGCGCGTTTATCGACGGCCCCGCGGACGGCGCGGGCCTGCTCGACCGCCCGCTGGTCCCGCTGGATACCAACGTCGACTGCGCCGACGCGCTGCTTGACCTCGCGCTGCTGACCGGCGAGGACCGCTACCGGGCGGCTGCCCGTGAGGCGGTCGACGCCTTCGCGAACGCCGCCGAGCGGATGGGCGTGGAGGTGGCCGGGTACGCGACCGTCGCCGCCCGACTGGCAGAGCCCGCCGCCATCGAGGTTGGCGCACCCGCCGGCGACAACCTCCACCGTGCCGCGCTCCGGCTCGCCGACCACGAGACGGTCGTCGTCCCGGGCGCCGACTGTGCGGGTGCCCGACTCGTCGAGGCTGACGACGTGGTCGGGACCGCCGATACCCCGGCGACACTCGAGGGGCTGGTGACCGGCACACAGGAGGAGTGACCCCGACACCGCATAAACTCCCAGTGAGTTTTTAACCCCTCCCCTCACATACCCGTTGATGGCGACATTGAGGGATCTCGGGCTCTCGGAGTACGAGTCCCGGGCTTACAGGGCACTGCTGGAGACCGGGCCGACAACTGCAAAAGAGTTGTCACGCGCGAGTGACGTGCCGATGGGGCGGATCTACGACGTGCTCGGGGGGCTGGAGTCCGACAGCCTCGTTCGGACACAGACTGCCAGCCGGCCGAAGAAGTACGCGGCTGTCGAGCCCGACACCGCGCTGGACCGGCTGCTGTCGAACAAGAAACGGCAACTCGAGGAACAGAAAACCCAGTACGAGGAGATTGTCGACGCGCTCTCGGAGGACCTGGAGACGGCCGAGCCGGTCGACGAGCCCTTCTGGACGGCCGCGCTCGGGCCGGAGGAGGCGACAGACCTCCTCGTCGAGCGGCTGGCAACCGCCGAGAAACGGATCGTCCTCGTCGCCGATACCCCCGCCGCCGGCTTCGACATCGACGACCTCGGCCGGCGGATCGTCACCGAAATGCAGCGGGCGCTGGACCGCGGTGTCGCCGTCTCGCTGTTGCTCCGACCCGAACTCCCCGGTGTCCTCTCCGACGATGTCGGGCAGCGCTTTCGCGAGCAACTCCAGGGCCACGACGACTTTGCGGCCCGGACCAGCGGGGACGTCACCGGCACGTTCGAGCTCATCGACCACGCCGAGGTCTGTATCGAGGTGTCACACCCACTCGACCCCGGACAGCCGTTCGCGCTCATCAATCTGAAGGACACCGAGGTTGCCGGCGGCGTCGAGGAGGCGTTCCGCAACCGGTGGGCCGAGGCGACCCCCTTGGAACTGTAGGCGGCCCCCGGTGGTCGGGCGCTCACAGCCAGCCTGTGACGGCACCCCCTGACCAGCTACCGGTGCCGGGTCACACCGGTGCTGCCACAGCGGGCACACTGTGTCACCGACCCCGGCGTCGGATGGGTCGCCGTCGCCCAATTCGGCGCCCGGCGACGCGACCGCAGTTCGTGTAGTAGAGTCGTCTATCAGCCATATCCGAGCGTCTGTGACCATCCCACATAGCTTTGCCGCCCGTGAACTGCGGCGGGGCACCACCACGGCACGCAGGAGCCGGGGCTGACGGCGGGCAGAGCGTCGGCAGAAAGCAGGGAATCTCGCCGGACCGTCGGTGCTCTTCCCATCGGGTCACCCGCAACTCGGTATCAGCACCCGATGTCGGCTCGGGTCCTCACACCTCCGGTAGCGGTCGCCGCCAGCGAATGCCGAAACGACCGCCGGGTCCGGCTACGGGCGTTCGGGTCTCCCCCGAGTCCAGAGGACGGGGGTGGAGCTTAGTTGCCGCCGTTGACCTCGCCGGTCAGGTCGCCGAACTCGGCGACGCGCTCGGCGTGGGCGTTGTGCTGGTGGATGGACTCGTCGTTGGACTGTTTCATCGTCACCACCGCATCCCTGGGGAGGGCAAAGCGGTCGACGACGCCCTCGGCCATCGCCCGGACACAGTCCTCGACGAACTTCGCGTCCCGGTGGGCCTCGACTGTCATGTGGTCCTCGTCGGGGCGCTTGGCGAGGTTGTAGATACGGGCGCTCATCGACTCCCGTGCCACCTCGATGATGTCGTGCAGGTCGATGTCCGGCGAGCCGTCACTCTCGACCGTCAGGGTGGCGTGACCCCGCTGTGAGTGACCGGGCTGGGGGACCTCCTCGAGAAACTGGTCGATGACGCGGTCCTCGACACCCAGGTCACGCAGGGTTTCGCGGGCACGTGTGGTCGACATCCCCTGTGAGCAGGGGCAGACTGTGATGCCGGTGACCCGGGCCCCGACCTCCTCGCTGGTCCCGTCGTCGTCGGCGGTCGCCGAGGCGATGATATCCGCCGTCGACTGGGTCTTCCGGTCCGAGGCCGGCGTGCGCTCGTGAGTGACGTACTCGGCTTCCATCCGGACCTCCGCCCGGGTGGTGTACTCGTGTTTCTCGAGCAGTCGCTCGGCGGCGTCGCCACAGACGTCCTCGACGCGGT
>CAZQZE010000272.1:0-3264 GCA_964597715.1 uncultured Halobacteriales archaeon | reverse complement strand
TGATCCCCTTGATGACGTCGGTGGTCGCACACGCGCCGCGCTGGTAGACCAGCGGCACGCGGTTGGCAAAGCGCATCACGTCGGCGGTCCCGTCTGCCCCGATGTCACCCCCGTAGGCCAGTCCGGCCTCGATAATAAACGGGTCACCGCCGTGGACCGACGCGTCTCTCGTGGCCGCCGCGTAGAAGTCGGCGTCGAACTCCTTTTTCAGGCCGGCCTCGACGAGCCCCTCGGTGATCGGGGCCAGACAGCCCGTCGGCGGGGCGATAATGTCGGTCTCGCGCATCGCCTCCAGCAGCTCGGAGGCGGTGTCGCGGTCACTCGCGACGGCGTGGACCCGGGGGGGGTCGTCGGGCACCCGCTCGCAGGCGTCCCAGAGCGCGTCGACAATCTTCCCGCGGGCGGTCTCCCCGAAGGTCGCGTCGTCGCGTTCCTCCGTCATCTCCGCGGCCCGCCGGACATACTCGGTCAACTCGTCGCGGGTGACACGGTGGCGACCCCCGTCGTCGGTGTCGAATTTCGCCGCCAGGCGCTCGGCCAGCCCCTGGACAGCCGCGTCGTCCTTCCGGTCGGTCGTGGCCGCGTCGACGGGCGCGTGCACGTCCGAGACACGCTCGGCGGTCACTGCCGCCCAGGCGGCCGCGACAGCCTTCTCCCGGACGGTCTCCCCGAAGGTCGTGTTGTACTCCTCGGCGACCGCGTCCGCGGCGTCCGCGACTGTCGCGGCGACCTGGTGGTGGGCTACCCGGTCGTGCCCGTCGAGCGCCGCGGCCACCCGTGCCGCGAAGTCCGCGGTCGCCTCCTTGCTCTTGTTGGCGACGGCCTCGGTGACGGTGCTCTCGATGTCCTGCGCCCCGTGACCGGCGGGCGGCCGCCAGGTCATCCCGCGGCCGAGGTGACGGTCGGTGAAGTTCGCGATCACCGAGTCCGCGGTCTTTGCGCCGACCCGGGTGAACTCCCCCTGCAGGAACCCCGAGACCGAGTAGGAGTCGGTCGCCTCGGCCATCTTGATCAGCGTCCCGAGCTCGACCCCGTGTGGGTGGGGGCGGATCTCCTCTGTCTCGGCGGGGAGCTGGTCGGTCGCCCGCTCGTATTTGAACTCCGCGTTCGGCTCCCGGAGTTCGAGCCGGGCGTGTGGGTTGACCACCGCGGTGTGTTTGATGTAGTCGTGTAGCTGCTGGCGGGCCCGCATGTTCCCCTCCATCTCCAGCTCGATCCGGGTGCCGTGGGGGCGGTCCCAGGGAGTCGTCGAGGACTCACTTATCTCGGGCTCGTTGGTGTCGGTGTCGACGATCAGCTCGAAGTACTGGGCCTCGTCACCACCCTTCGTCTGGGAGGTGATCTTCGCGGGTTTGCCGGAGGTCAGCTGGGAGTAGAGAACGGCCGCGGAGATCCCGATCCCCTGCTGGCCGCGGCTGTTCTTGACGGCGAGCGCGCCCTCGTTCGCGACGACGAAGTTCTCGTCGCGGCCGGTTTCGCCGGGGACCGAGATGTCGTAGACATACTCCGGCGGGTCGGTTTCCTCGACGTGTTTCACCGGAAGCAGGCACATGTCCGTCTTGGTCAGTCCCTGCAAGCCGTGTACCGCCTCCCAGAGTTCTTCGAGTGCCAGCGTCGGTCGATGGCTCTCGTCGAGAAGACCCATCTCTTTCAGGTTGTGAACGTACCGGGGCTTCTCGACGTACTCGCCGTCGAGTGCGTCCGCGATGAGTGACTCGTAGACCGACGCATGCTCCAGCGAGGAACCGACACCCGCTCCCAGCAGGAGTCCAGGGACCGAGTCCGGAACGGTCTGCCGTTCTACCTCACCAGCGCGAACCTCGTCTAGAAGAGTCGTCGGGACGCGCTTGTAACCCTGTTGACCAGGCTCGGTCCGCACCTCAAACGCATCGAGCGCTTCGATATCGTCGCCGTACACTTTCGTCCGGTACTGTGTTGTCTCCTCGTCGCTGTATCCGCCAGCGTTCTCGGCCACCTCGGTGCTGGCGAGCACGCCCTGCATGTTCCACAGCACCGACAACTGGCGGGCAAGTGTCTCGCTTGTCGTCGTGTGGGAAAGCTCGTTACTCGGGTGGGTATCCGACCCGTCGCCCTGATACAACGCTTCGATGAACGCCCGCCGGTGCTCATGTGCGGCGTCGAAGACAAACGACGGGATGCGTTTTTCGTGGGCCTGGCTTCCGCATGTGTGCTCCAGAAACAGCGCGAGCGGCGAGCCGAATGCCTTGACTCGCGTCGAGTTCCGTTCCCGTTCGACCGTCGTCGTCTCGCTGCCCACACCGGCCAGTGCCCGTTCCGTGTGCTCGATCAGGCTCGACTCGTGGGAACCAAACGTGAACCCGACCTGTCTCGGTCCGGCGTGTCCCTCCGCGACGTAGTACCCGAGCAGTTTCATCAGGTCCCCGGTCACGGGGAGACTGACGGGCATCGTCGTCTCGTCGCCGCCGACCTGGTAGGATTTGAAAACACACTCCTGTTCGGCCGCTTTCTCCTCCCAGCCAAGTTCGAGAACGAGGTCGGCCGGCAGATACCCCTTGTCGAGGTAGTTCGTCTCCAGGCTGTCCTTCAAGATGTCGACGCCACCGTACCGGTAGTACGTCCGCTCGCGGGAGCTGTCTGGCTGTGGCTTCTCGCGAACGCGTTCGCCTTCCCGCAACCGCTCCAGCGTGTCCGTATCGAACCCGTAGACGTAGAGTCGACGGTCGGCAACGTCCGACGGTGCGAGGTGCTCCAGAAGATTCACTTCCTCGGCGGGATCCTCGGACGACGGGAGCGACTGAGGGGCGAAAACCACGTCCCCGGGCGCCAGGTCACCGGCGCTCACTTCCTGCGTTTCGCCTGCTGCCGTCACCGAAAACAGGCTGTGGTTGCCCGTCACTTCCACCGTTCGTCCCTTCTCGGTCGTGACCTCGTACACTCGCTCGTCGGTCTCGTGACGGATTGCGTGTGTGACCGGTTGCCAGGTCACCTCGTGCGTCTCGCGGTTGAACGACGGGGCTTCGATGTCGGTAGGGATCCGTGCCGTTCCTTCGCCACTCTCGGGGAGGTACGCATCACAGAGCACGCTGACCGGGATGGATTCGACCTCGCCATCCCGCCGGACGAGCAGTTGCTGGTCTGGCGTTAGCGATTGCTCGCGCTTGTGAAACCGGCTTCCGTACAGTAGTTTCCCGAACACCTTCGGGATCTGTGCCTCGGTAATGCCCGGGCCGTTGTCCTCGATGACGAGCGTGTAGTAGTCGCCGGACCCCGATATCTCGACGT
>CAZQZE010000271.1:0-3265 GCA_964597715.1 uncultured Halobacteriales archaeon | reverse complement strand
CGAGGTGGTCCTCCGCCTCCGGCGCCAGCCGGGTCCGGCCGCCGTACTGCGGGGCCACGTGACGTTTCCTGAGCAGCTGATACATCGCCTCGTGGGGCCGGTCGTAGCTGGCGGCCTCGTCGGGGAGTTCGGCGATCACCTCGTCCAGCGAGACCCCGTGGTACATCAGCACGGTCACACCCTCGACGGTGACGGTGGCAGGGTTTGCCGCTATCTCCGCGTCGTGCGCCGACATGATCGACCGCAACTCCTCGTTGAAGGCCGGCTGGGGCTCGGCCAGCCGGACGGCGTCGTGGTTCCCGGGGATCATCACCACCTCCATGTCTCCGGGGACCGATTTGAGGTGTTCGCTGAACCGCTCGTACTGGTCGTAGATATCCACGATATCGAGTTCCTCGTCCTGGTCGGGGTAGACGCCCACCCCCTCGACCATATCCCCACCGACCAGCAGGTACTCCACGTCCGCGGCCTCCTCGGTGTGCAGCCAGTCGGCAAAGCGCCCCCAGGCGTCGGCCCGGAACTCCTGGCTGCCGACGTGGACGTCAGAGACCAGCGCGGCCCGGACCGGGCGGTCGGCGGTCGATGGGGTGTGTGTCCGCGGAATGTCCGGGAAGTACAGGTCGTCGACAAAGAGGATCCCGCCGTCGTCGGCGAGGGTACCCTCGACGGCGACCACCTCGTCGTACAGCAACTCCCGGGCGTCGTCGGCGAACTCGCGGTCGCTCATCACCAGACAGGGAAACACCCCCGTAGTGTCCTCCAGTTCGACCAGCCAGTGGCCCCCGGCTGTCGAGCGGATATCCGAGACCAGCCCGACCAGGGCGGCGTCGCTGCCGGGGCTCATGTCCGCGATAGTGGCTGCGGGCCGGTGGTTGACCCGGCTCCGGAGGTGGCCGGAGAGCGTCTCGTAGCGGTCCCGGAAAACCGCCTGGAAGTCGCGGTACTGTCCGGTACCCGTGCTCGCGACGTCGCCGCTGGTCTCGACCGCCGCCGACCCCCCTGTTTCGACTGGAGATTCGCCGCCGGATGGTGTACGTGGCCGGTCGGTTGCAGTTGAAACAGGGGGGTCCGGGCCGGGGTCGTCCGGCTCCGTCGAGCCCCCGGTGTGGCCGCCAGGGGTGGGCGGAGAACCCGGGGACCCCGTGGCGTCGAGCGCCGCACGGACGTGAGCACTCGAGACCTTGAGCGCGTCGTCGGGCGCCTGTTCGACTGCGCGGTCGAGGGCGGCTTCGAGGTCGGTTGCGTTCGCCAGGAGGGTGACGGCGTCCCGGTCCGCGCTGTACCCGCGGCTGGCGAGTTCGCTGACGACCTTAGCAGCCCCCTCGAGTGACACACCCGCAGGTCGGGGTAGGCGGACAAAAGGGTATCGCGTTCCAGAAGATTGATTCGACGCTACCCCGGACGGGGGTGTGATGAGAGGCCCCGGCGAGGGCGACAGGAGAGACGGGCGCCGCGCCGACGGACCCGCGTCCGGGCCGACCAACTCCGGGGAACGGACCGCCGGAACGAACGGCGTCGACGCCGCCGAGGGTCGGTCGCGTCGGCCGGCCGAGGACCGGCGTGGCACCGAGCCGCCGGACCCCGAACCCGGACGCAACAGCGGGGACAGCGGCTGGCGGCTGTTCGTCCGCGACATCGCGAGCAGCGTATTCTCGGTGCTGCTGGTCGGGTTTTTGCTGTTTGCGGTCAGCGGGGTCTGGCCGCCGCTGGTCGCCGTCGAGAGCGGGAGTATGCTCCCGAACATGGAGCGCAACGACCTCGTGTTCGTGATGGAGGAGGAGCGGTTCCCGGGTGAACGCGCGGAACACGGGGTCGTGACCGCACGTATGGGCGCGGAGACCGGGTACGAGAAGTTCGGCAACCCGGGTGACGTCATCGTCTACGCGGCCAGCGGCAACGAGGCCAGCACGCCGATCATCCACCGCGCGATGCTGTGGGCGGAGGCCGGCGAGAACTGGTGTGTCGCCGCCGACCCGGCGTATCTCGGCGGGCTGGACCCGGACGACCCCCGGTGTGTCGCCGACCACGCTGGCTTCATCACGAAGGGTGACAACAACCCCAGTTACGACCAGGTCACCGGGCTGAGCGGACCAGTCAGGCCTGCGTGGGTTGTCGGGACCGCGGAGTTCAAGATCCCGGGGCTGGGGTGGATCCGGCTCCAGTCTGCGGGGTAGTGTGGAGAGGGGACACGGCCCTCAGCTGTCGAAGCGGGCCTGGACGAACGGCTGGACGTCCTCGATGTCACCGAGCCGCGAGTCGGAGAGGAGCACCGCCTCGGTCTCGTCGAGCGGGACCGAGAGGCTGATCTCCTTTGTGCGGCCGTACCTGCCCTTCGAGACGACGACCGCGTTGACGATCCCGAGCATATCGAGCTCGGAGATGAGGTCGGTCACGCGCCGCTGGGTGAGGACGTCTGTGTCGATCTCCTCACAGAGGCGCTTGTAGATGTTGTACACCTCGCCGGTGTTGATGCTGTGGACCGCCTGTTTCTCGAGGAGGATAATCGCAAAGAGGACCAGCTTGGACTGTTGTGGGAGGGTCCGGACGACCTCGACGACCCGGTCGAGTTCGATCTTCTCCTGGGCCTTGCGGACGTGGGCCTCCTCGACGCCGTCGGTCTGGCCACGCTCGGCGAGTTCGCCGGCGGTCCGCAACAGGTCGAGCGCCCGGCGGGCATCGCCGTGTTCCTGGGCGGCAAAGGCCGCACACAGCGGAATGACGTCGTCGGTGAGCGCGTCCGGCTCGAATGCCTCCTCGGCGCGGTGTTCGAGGATGTCTCGCAGCTGGTTTGCGTCGTACGGCGGGAAGACGATCTCCTCCTCCCCGAGGCTGGATTTGACCCGCGGGTCGAGAAAGTCGGTGAACTTGAGGTCGTTTGAGATCCCCATGATCGACACCCGGGAGTTCTCGAGTTCCGAGTTCATCCGCGAGAGGTTATAGAGGGTGTCGTCGCCGGACTTCTCGACGAGTTTGTCGATCTCGTCGAGCATGATCACGACCACCCGCTCGCGGTAGTCGACCGCGTCAAAGAAGGAACTGTAGACACGGTCGGTCGGCCACCCGGTCATCGGTACGGCATCGAACCGGTCGCGGTCGGCCTCGAGCCGGTCGAGTCGGTCCTGGGCCGCGGCGACGGTGTCGTACGCCGAGTCCTCGAGGTCGCCGGTCTCGACAAGGGTTCCAAGCCCGTCGAGTTCCTCGGTGATCGCCGCCCGGTTTTTGTCGATGAACTTGTTCGCGAGCTGGGCGAGCACCCGGTACTGGG
>CAZQZE010000270.1:0-3270 GCA_964597715.1 uncultured Halobacteriales archaeon | reverse complement strand
CGTACTCGGCGCGGGAGTGCTCGTCGAAGGCGTGGCGGATCGCGAAGTAGCCGTCAGGGACCACCGCACCACAGACCTTGCACTCGATACGGTCGTGGGTGGTGGCCTGGTGGACGATGAGGTCCTCGACCCGGTCGAAGGCCTCGTCGTCGCCCTCGATCGCACACTCCCAGCGCGCCATATGGGGTGGGTGGCGAGGCTGTAATAAAACCGTTCCGACTGGAGTGACAGGGGAGTTACACGGGTCCAGCCCGGGAACGGAGGCGTATCACCCCGCCTGGATCCCGTAGCTGAGCGGTTCGGGGACCAGTTCGTCTTTCAACACCTTCCCGCCGGGGTTCTTCGGGAGTTCGTCCAGGATTCGGACCACCTCCGGGAGCTTGTACTCCGCGAGGCGGTCGCGGGCGTGCTCGCGGAGGCCCTCCTCGGTGAGTCGCGTCTCCGGATTGGGGACAACGGCCGCCAGGACCCGCTCACCCAGCACGGCGTCCGGAAACCCCGTGACCGAGGCCTCGAGCACCTTCGGGTGGCCGGTGAGTACCGCCTCGACGTCGAGGGCGTAGACGTTCTCGCCGCCGCGAACAATCTTGTCCGTGTCTCGGCCTTTCAGTGAGACGAAGCCGTCGGGGTCGACCGTCGCCAGGTCGCCCGTGTAGTGCCACCCGTCGTCGAAGGCCGCCGCGGTCGCATCCGGGCGGTTTCGGTAGCCGTCGACGACGATGGGGCCCCGGACCGCGAGTTCGCCAACCTCCCCGGGGCCCAGCGGCTCGCGGTCATCGTCGACGACCGCCACCTCGACCGGCGGGGCCGGGAGTCCGATTGTCGCCGCGCGGTCGTCGGTGTATTCGTCGGGACACATCGTCACCAGCCCGGCCGTCGTCTCGGTCGTCCCGTAGGCGTCACAGAGGGCTGTGTCGGGGAACGCGTCCCGGAGTTGGCGGACGCTCTCCTCGGGCATCGGGGCGCCGCCGTAGGCGGCCGTTTCCAGCGAGGAGAGGTCATACCGCTCCGGCTGTGCCTGCTCGGCCGCCAGCACGTATGTCGTCGGGACCGAGAGGGTGAACTCGACCTCGTGGGTCTCGACAGCCGAGAGAAACCGCTCGGGGTCCGCGCCGTCGAGGACGACGGTAGTGCCGGCGACGCCGACGGTGTGTAACACGTTCGAGACGAGACCGGCCCCGTGGAACAGCGGCACCGTCACCAGGGTCCGCAACCCCTCCTCGGTGGCGAAGGAGACGCGGTAGTTGACCGCGCTGTTGACCAGGTTCCGGTGGGTGACGCGACAGCCCTTTGGCCGGCCGGTCGTCCCCGAGGTGTACATGACGGCGCAGGTGTCACTCTCGTCGGGGTCGGCGGCGGGTGGCTCCGACGCCTCGAACAGCGTTCGGTAGGGTTTGCCGGCGGTGTCGTCGGACCCGTCGACTGTGTAGTACGTGGCGGGGTCGGGCTCGTAGTCGGCGTCGGCGACCACCCCGGTCAGGGCGGGCTCTGTCACCAGCAGTTCGGGGTCGGCGTCCGCCAGCAACGGCGACAGCTCCCGGGGTGACACACGGGTGTTGATAGGCGCAACCGTCACACCCAGGCTGGCACAGGCAAAGACCGTCTCGATAAACGCGGGCCGGTTCGTGAGCAGGACACTCACCAGACCGTCGGGGCTGACCCCCGCCTCGGCGAGTCCGGCGGCCAGCCGGTCGACCCGCGCCGCGAGGTCCCGGTAGGTGTCGGTCCGGCCGTAGCCGGGATAGACAAACGCGTCCCGGTCGGGTGCGCGCTCGACAGCCTCCTCGAACAGCGCAGAGACGGTTGCGGGCCGGTCGGTGTAAACGAACGCGCCGCTGTGACGGTCGAGTTCGAAGGCCGCCGGGTCGTGGTGGACGATACCGTCGGTCCAGGTGACTGTTGTCGTGTCGTAACCGTGTGACATGCGTTCGCCGGGTCGATGTGTGCGCCGGATATAGTATCCCTGGGTACTGTGGGGTTCCGTTGGGGGCCCGGCCGGCGTCGGTCACTCGCTGAAGAACGACGCGACCCGCTCCTGTGTTTCCGGCTCGTTGTAGGCGGCGACCGCGTGGTGGATAGCCTGTTGCATCGCGTCGTCGAGGTTGTCGGGTCGGGCCGAGTGGACCTGCCGTTTTGCCAGCCCGTGGATGTACGTGGGCTTTGCGGCCAGCGTCGCCTCGAGTTCCTCGACAGCCGACTCGAACGCGTCCGCTCCGTGGACCTCCTCGACGAGCCCGGTGTCGCGGGCGCGCTGGGCGTCGATCCGTTTACCCGTCATAACCAGATACTTCGTCAGCCCTTCGCCGATGAAGGACGGGAGCTTCTGTGGCCCGCCGAGGTCCATCGCCAGACCCATCTCGGATTCGGGGAGACCGAACTCGGCGGTCGTGCTCGCGACCCTGATGTCGCAGGCGAGGGCTAACTCGAGCCCCCCACCCAGGACGTGTCCCTCGAGTGCCGCGATGACGGGCGCATCGAGCGCCTCAATCGCCCGGAGCGAGTCGTGGATCGGTTCGAGTTCGTCTCGCACCTCGAGTGGGTTCATCTCCGCCCACTCGGGGACGCCGGACATGTCGACGCCGGCGGAGAAGTTCCCGCCCGCACCGCGGACCGTCACGCCGTCGGTGTCGGTGGCTGTGAACTCCTCGAACGCGTCGCCGATGGCGCCGAACATCTCGCCTGTCAGCGCGTTTGCCTTCGACGGACGGTCAAGCGTGAGTGTCGCCCATCCGTCGGCCCACTCGACTGTGACGTTCTCTGTCATAGCACCGGATTCTCCCGACAGTGTGTTAGTGTTTTCCAACGAGCCCCGGAGGGGGACACGCCTGGCGGTACCCGCCCGGGGCCGTGTCGGTCCGGTGTGGCTGGCTACCGTCGCTCGACCTCGTGGCGACCGAACCCGTAGCGCAGGCGGTTTGCCAGCCGTCGCGAGAACCGTCCCTCCGCGTCGGCGGTTGCCCGCGAGCCAAAGCGCTCGGCCAGTGCCGCGTAGATCAGCGGCAGCGGGACCTCCTGCTCTAAGCCCTCCTGGACGGTCCAGGTGCCGGTCGAGCCGCCGGCGACACGGTCGGCGACATCCCCGAGGTCTGCCCCCTCCTCGCGGAAGGCCTCCTCGCAGAGTTCGAGCAGCCACGACCGGATGACCGCGCCGTTGTTCCAGGTCTGCGCCACGGCCTCCAGGTCCAGGTCGTAGCGGCCCTCGTGGAGCAGTTCGAACCCCTCGCCGTAGGCCTGCATCAGGGCGTACTCGACGCCGTTGTGAACCATCTT
>CAZQZE010000269.1:0-3315 GCA_964597715.1 uncultured Halobacteriales archaeon | reverse complement strand
GTGGGCGTGGGTGTTGGCGTGGGCGTGGGTGTTGGCGTGGGCGTGGGTGTTGGCGTTGGCGTGGGTGTCGGCGTTGGCGTGGGTGTCGGCGTTGGCGTGGGAGTGTCCGGCACCGTAATACCCGCGCCGCCACCGGGTTGTCCGGGGGCTGACCCGGCTTCAGCCGGGAGTGCTCTGATTGTCACCGACTCCAGCAGCGCCGCCTCGCGTTCGATTGTCTCCGTGCGTGCGACAACTCCGAGCCGTAGTGTCCCCCCGGCGGGGACTGTCACCGACTCGGCCGTCAGGAAGCTCATCGTTCTTTGGCCGAGCTGTCCGATGAACGTGATCCGCTCACTGGGTGCCTCAATCGCCAGGGATGCCGGTCGGTCCCCTCTGTTGGTGACGGTAACGACGTTTCTGTCGGCCGTTGGGCCGTCAGTCTCGTCTGCCACCGCACTGCCGCCACTGAACGCGAGTTCAACCCCGCCGTCGCCGTCGGCATCGACCGCCTGTACGCGGCCTGTGCTTCCGGTCTGCCCGAAAACAAGCTGTGACCCCAGTGCGCCCGCCCGCTCGATTTCGACGTGCTGGCCGCCCGTGTCGACGGCGTTGGCTGTTGGCTCGCTCTCGTTGATGCTCGTCACCCAGACGAACGTGCTGGTGACGAGCAGCAGCGACATCACCACCACTCCGAGAAGCCTCCACAGGCGGTTCATCACCGAGTCACCCCGTTCGGAGGCTCTAGTGGTCGGCGTGTGGTTACCTGCCGTCCGGGCCGTTTGCTGCTGTTATCCACAGCGTACGGCGTCCAGCGCCGGCTTTCGCCCCTCATGAGTCACCCTCACGGAAGACGTACGCGGCACCTGTGTTCTCGCCGGCAACACCGTCGCCATCGGCTGTGACGACAGTTGCTGTCCCGTCGGTTGCGACCGATACCCCAAACCGGTCACCGGCAGCGATGTCCGTCGAGCGCAGTTCCGTCTGCTCCGTCCAGTCTCCGCCGGAGCGACTGAATATGTACGCCGCCCCGGCCTCGTCGCCACTGGCACCGTTACCGTACGCACCAACCACAGCAACCCCATCGTGGAGGCTGACCTCCCAGCCAAAAAATTCCCCACGAGAGGGTGTCGGCGGCTCAAGCCGGGCCGGAGAGCCGAACGAGCCGTTCTCGCGGGTGAAGGCGTACGCTGCGCCCGCGTACTCCGCGCCGTCTCTCGGCGTCCCGAACGCACCGACCAGCACGGTGTCACGGTCGATGGCGACGGACGAGCCAAAGAGACCGTCGGCGCTCCCTGCCTGTGGCAGGAGTTTGGTCTCCTGCGACCAGCCGCCGCTGCGCTCAAAGACGTACGCCGCGCCGGCCTGCTCGCCCGCCTCGTCGTCACCGTACGCCCCCACAACGACTGTCTCCCCGTCCTCGGCTACCGCGACCCTGGCACCAAAGTAGTCCTCAGCGCTCAGACCGGCCGGTGCGAGCCTCGCCGCCTGTGACCACCCGCTCCCGTCGTATTCGAAGAGGTATACCGCCCCCGCCTCTGTCGCCCGGGACGACTCCCCGTCGGCACCGACAGCGACCAGACCGGACCCGACAGCAACGTCCTGCCCGAACGAGTCCCCGGCACTGGCGTCGGTCGGCGAGAGTCGCTGGTCCCGTGTCCAGCTCCCGGCGTCCCGTCCAAAGACGTACGCCGCGCCGGCGTTAGAGCCATTCTCGTCGTCCCCCGGCGCACCGACGACGACAGTGTCTTCGTCGACAGCCACCGCCTCCCCAAAGAGGTCACCGGCCTCGGTGACACCAGTGCCGGGACGGAGCGGTCCTGTCGTGTTCCACTGTTGTCCATCGTAGTCGAAGGCGTAGGCCGCGCCGGAGTTCTCGCCGTCCAGGTTACGGCCGTCCGCCGAGACCACTATCGTATCGCCGTCGACCGCGGTGTCTGCCCCGAAGTACGCATCGCCGGTAGGGTCGGTCGATAAGAGCTTTACTGTCTGGTTGAGTTGCAGTGTCTCGCGATTGGCGCTGTTGTTGCGGACCTGCTCGGCGCTCCAGACCAGGTCGAAACTCAACCTGTCGCCCTGGATCTGGTTGCCGGTGTCGGTCGGAACCCTGAGGTAGAGCCAGTGGGTGACATTGTCGCCGCCACCGATCTCCGCGAGAGTGTCCGAACCGTGGCCCAGCGGAGCGTTACTGCTGTTCCTGTACAGGACACCGTCTTGGAGGTCGGTCAAAAACGAGGTCAGGCTGAGCCCGCCGGCCGAGTCGAATTCGGGGTCGCTCGGTTCGGTTAGCCCGCCGGTATCCCAGGTAAAGTCGTTTGCGGTGCCGTCGGTAGCGTCGTGACCAATGGTAACTAGTGTCTCGTTGTCCAGGTCGCCCGCGTCGTCACCGTCACCGATAGCGTCGTTCCCCTGGTCGGAGTCTGTGCCAGCGCCGCGTGCGGACTGTTCAGGTTCGGTATCGACCCCTTCGCCGTCGTCGGCGTTCTGTGCCTCAAGCCGGACGTACATCGGGTTGCCCTCGACAGTGACATCCAGTCCGAGGACGAACTTGTCACCGGGTTTGAGGTCGGTAAATGTCAGCCCCACACCGGGGCTACCGTCAACGACAGTCTCCTGGATACTCACCCCAGGCGGACTGCTGGGGTCACCATCCAGTGCGGCCGACCGTGCGACGATGCGCGCCTGAACGGTTAGGTTGGTCGTGCCAGCCCGAATCGCGTTGTTTGCGAACGACTCCTCGTCGCCGAATAACGCACTTGTCCCCAGTCCCGCACCGGCACCGGCAATACCGACCGCTGCCGCCGCCGCCAGAGCCTTTCGCCGGGACAGTTCCAGTATTTCCTTTGACATTCATTGAGGCACCTGTTGGCCTGAGTACCGCGTGGACGATATCCGCCATTTGAGTACCAACAATTAGATAATGTGTAATTAGACCCCGCTTAACGACCCATTACAGCATCCGATGCGCGGGACGTGTCCGCACTACCGCCGTGAGGAACGCCACCGACGGAGTGTGTCCATCTAGGACGCGGTCGGTATCCTCGGCGTGACTCCTGTGGGCCGGACCCAGCGGGTACGAGAGACCCGAGTGGTCTGTCCCGGAACTCAGCGTCAGCGTCGTGGCTACGGGGAGACTGGTCATCGGCCACAGGGCCGCTGTCTGAGCGCCGTCGGGAGTAGTCCCCTACAGCTGGGCACGGGCCTAGTCGCCGGTGTCGTTTCGTCCGGGTCACTCGGGCCCGAGAGGAGCGAGGAATACAAGCCGCCCCGTCGCCGAGTGGCCCACGATGAGCCGGGACCTCGTGGCAATCGTCGAGAAACCGCGCGCCCAGGCGG
>CAZQZE010000268.1:0-3331 GCA_964597715.1 uncultured Halobacteriales archaeon | reverse complement strand
CCGCCCGCGAGCTGCGCGAGCGCTTCGCCGGGGACGACGACGGGATCCTCTTTACTTCGCTGTGGGGGACGCTCGGCGAGGGGGTGAGCTTCGACGGCGACGACGCCCGGACGGTGGTAGTCGTGGGTGTCCCCTACCCCCACCTCGACGAGCGGATGGACGCCGTCCAGGCGGCCTACGACGGGGCCTTCGAGATTGCCGCGGACGAGGCGGTCGGCGCGACCGTCGGCGACGAGGACGCCGGCTGGCACTACGCCGTCGAGACCCCGACGGTCCGGAAGACCCGGCAGGCGCTTGGCCGGGTGGTGCGCTCGCCGACTGACTTTGGCGTGCGGGTGCTGCTGGACGCCCGCTACACCGAGCGCGCGGAGGCCGAGATGGGCGAGTACGCCGTCCGGGGGACGTTCCCCCCGGAGGAGCGGGCCGAGATGGTCGACCTCGACCCCGGGAAACTGAAGTTTGCGATGCTGAACTTCTACCAGGATATGGACGGCTACGAGGGGGAGCCGCCGAGGCCATAATCCCGGAACGGTGACACCGTCTCTGTCGGTTTCGCCCACGCTTCGCGGCGGGTGGTGATACTGCCGGCTGTCCTGTCGTGACGGTACTCGCCACCCGGGGGTGGCGGGGTGTGCAGACGCACAGCCGGCAGGATGAGCGGTCGGGGGACCGCCGGGTTTGAGTCCCCCGCCCGCGAACCCGGGTCATGATCGTCGCCTTCGACTTCGACGGGACGCTCTCGGACTCCGAGATGACTGTGCTCCTGGGTGAGCGGTGTGGGGTTGCCGACGAGATGGCGGCGATAACCGAGCGGGCGATGAACGACGAGATCGCCTACGCCGAGAGCCTCCGGAAGCGGTGTGCGCTACTCGAGGGGCTGGACGACCCCGACGCACAGGCCGCCTTCGACGCGGTCCGCCTGCGCCCCGGCGCGGCCGAGGTCATCGGGGCGCTCCGGGACGCAGGGGTCTTCGTTGCCGTTCTTACCGGCGGGTTCGAACGCGGGGTTGTGGCTGCACTCGACAGGGAGGGCGTCGCCGTCGACGCGGTCGTGGCGAACCGGTTGCCGGTCGCGAACGGCACACTCACCGGCGCGGTCGAGGGGCCGCTCATCGAGGGGACAAAGGACGACGCGCTGGCGGTGCTGCGGGCGGTCGTCGGCGACGACAGGACGGTCGCGGTCGGCGACGGCGCCAACGACCGCCCGATGCTCGAGACCGCGGACCTCGCGGTCGGGTTCGAGCCAAAGCCGGCCGTCGAACCCGCCTGTGACGTGACCGTGGAGACCATGGGCGAGTTAGACTCGCTGTTCGGGGACCGGGGCTTACTCTGAGCGGTCGGCCTCGACGACCTCGAGGTCGTCGTTGACGGTCAGCACGAGCGTGTCACCGTCGACAGCGAAGGTAAAGCGGGCGCGAAACGGGTCCCGGGAGACGATATCCTCCTCGTAGTCGCCGTGAACCCCGTTGACCCGCCGGAGTGAGTCGGGGGCGACCGGGTTGAGCCCGTGGTCGGTGAGCAGGCCGAGCAGGCGGGTGTTCGAGGTGAGGGTCATGCTGAAGATGCCGCCAGCCTCGAAGATGCAGTTGGTACAGGAGACCGTGAGCCGAACCCCCTGTTGGCTGCGACACTCCGCACAGCGCCCCTCGTCGGCGTCGTGGTCGTCACAGACGTGCAGGGTCCGGTCGACGGTGGCCGAACACCGCGGGCAGACCCCGGCAGAGATGGCGAGGATTTCGAGGTTGCCCCACGTCCAGGCCGCGGACAGGACCTCCGTCGGGGTACGGTCACGGAGCCCGGCCGGGGGCAGGGTAAGCCGGCCGAGATACCCCTCGTCGGCCGTGCGACCGGTCGGGTCCTCACCGTAGGCGTGGCTGTAGCGGCCAGCACACTCCGTGCAGTACATCGCAATACTCCCCCCGTCGCGGGCCACCTCGATAGCGGCGCCACAGAGCTCACAGGTCTCCTCGACCCGCGTCCGGTCCAGGTCGGGGGCGTCGGTCACCGCGCCCGAGAGCACCGCCTCGACGACCCGCCGGCCGGCCCGCCGGAGCTGGTAGCCGTCCTCCGTCTTCCGGACGAAGTGCCCGACCAACTGCTCCAGGTGGTAGTTGAACTGTCCCGAGTCCTCGACACCCACCCGGTCACGGAGGACGGAGAAGGACAGGTCCTCGCCGGCCCGTCCGAGCGTCTGAAGGATCCCTAACCGGGTCTCGTTACCCAGCGTCGCAAAGGCGTCGTCTGGGGACAGCCGCTCGCTGTCACCGTCGCCTGACATGCCTTTGGGTATGCCGACCAGTCACCTAAACCCGGCGGCACCGGACGGTGAGCGAACCGGCGCCCGGAGCCGTTGGCAGGGGTGCGTACAGAAATTCCGTTCGGAAAGCGGGCTCACAGAGGTGTTCTTCGGAGTATGGGTAACTGGCCGTGTGGTCCCCGTGTAGGTACGCGGAAGGACCGCTCGAACGCAGCAGGACACGGCCCTGCCCGGGCCTCCCTCGCAGGCGGGGGTGGCGCGCTCATCGTCCTGGTGTCGGCGCTCGCGGTCGCGAGCTATCCCCGGGTCACCGTCGGTCGGGCAGCGGGACACGCGGCTTGCGAACGGCCAGGGGTGAGGCCGGCTGTTAGACCCCCGACTCGATAGCCTGGTCCAGGTCCGCGACGATGTCGTCGGTCGACTCCAGGCCGACCGAGAGCCGGACCATGTCGGGGGTGACCCCGGCCGCGCGCTGTTCGTCCTCGGTGAGTTGCTGGTGGGTGGTGGAGGCGGGGTGGATCACGAGCGTCTTGGCGTCCCCGACGTTCGCGAGCAGCGAGGCGAGTTCGGTGTTCTCGACGGTCGCGCGTGCGGCGTCGTAGCCCGCCTCGAGGCCGAAGGTGACCATCCCGCCGTAGCCGCCCTCGAGGTATTCGGTGGCGAGGTCGTGGGTCTCGTGGTCCTCGAGGCCGGGGTACGTGACCCAGGCGACCGCCGGGTGGTCGGCGAGGTGTTCGGCGACGGCCATCGCGTTCTCGGAGTGGCGGTCCATCCGCATCGGCAGCGACTCGACACCCTGCATCGTCTGCCAGGCGTCGAAGGGTGACTGCTGGTTGCCCAGGTCCCGGCAGCCGCGGGCGACCGCGGCGTAGGTGAACGCCGCCTCCCCGAACCGCTCGCGGAAGTTGACGCCGTGGTAGGCGGGGTTGTCCTTTGCGACCTCGGGGAAGCGGTCGGCGTGTTCGTCCCAGGGGAACGAGCCGCCGTCGACGAGCGCCCCGCCGACAGTCGTCCCGGAGCCGTGGAGCCACTTTGTCGTCGACTCCCAGACGAGGTCGGCCCCCCGCTCCAGGG
>CAZQZE010000267.1:1145-3338 GCA_964597715.1 uncultured Halobacteriales archaeon | reverse complement strand
AGTACGAGGAGAGCAGCCGCTTGATGCTCGGGCGTTCGAAGTTGTACGGGATGCCGAACAGCTCTCCCGACGCGGGCTTGTCGTCCATACCGGCGGTACGACGGCCGCGGTTAAGATGGTTTCCCACGCCGGGTTCCCGAGGGCCGGCGCACGAGCGCAGGCACCTGACTGTCGCCGGATTGAAGCGCCCGGCCGCCGACCCGGTGCTATGGACGACAGTTACACCCACCACCCGGTCACTGTTGCGGGGAAGACGGCCGTCGTCATCGGCGGGACCAGCGGTATCGGCGAGGCGATTGCACTCTCCTTCGCCGGCGACGGGGCCGACGTGGTGGCGACCTCGCGGACCCCCGAGCGGGTCGCCGACACCGCCGGCCGGCTCCGCGACCGGGGGGCCGACACCCTCGAGACGACCACCGACGTCACCGACCGCGAGACGGTCGAGGACACCCGCGACCGGGCCGTCGAGGCCTTCGACGGGGTCGATATCCTCGTCACCTCCGCCAGTGCTATCGCCCGGACCGCGGTCGATGAGACCACCGAGGAGGAGTGGCAGGACGTTCTCGATGTCCAACTCGACGGTGTCTATCGCGCGACACAGGCGTTCGCCGAGGCAATGGAAACCGGCAGTATCGTACACATCTCCTCGCTGGCCCCGCAACTCGCCGCGTCGAACCTCTCGACGTACACCGCCGCAAAGGGCGGCGTCGACGCCTACACCCGGGCGGCCGCAAAGGAACTGGCCCCCGACATCCGGGTCAACGCTATCGCGCCCGGCTACATCGTCACGCCCCAGAACGAGGCGCTCATCGGCGAGGGAACCGAGGCCCGCGAGCGGATCCGCGAGCGCTGTCCGATGGGTGACGTCGCGGACCGCGAGGAGGTCGCCGGCGCGGCGGTCTATCTCGCCAGTGACGCGGCCTCCTACACGACCGGCGAGGTCATCACCGTCGACGGACTGTTCGGCAAGAGCGTCTTTTGAGCGGGGACCACCCCCTCCGTGGCGCACCATCCACCCGCTACTGGTAGCGCCCGCGCCCCTCGATGTCGCGCAGCCGGTTCAGGACCTGTTCGTCGCCGACCGTGCGGTAGGCCTCGACGACCGCCCCCACCAACTCGTCGGCGTTCTCGGCGGTGCCCTCGAGACTCTGGGCGAGGACGTGCAGGTCCATCGCGTGGTCCTCCGGGTGACCGCTGTTGTACCCCAGCCCGAAGTCGATGAGAAACACCCGGCCGCCCTCCTCGGTCCCGACCCGGACGTTCCGGGTCGTCGGGTCGCCGTGGACCAGCCCTGCCCCGTGCAGCCGTGCGAGGTGTTCGGCGACAGTCCGAACCCGCCCGACCGCGAGCGCGTCCCGCAGGTCGGCGTCGCCGACGCGCTGGAGCACTACCCGGCTTTCCGCGAGGTCGACGTCGAACACGAGCGGCGTCGGCACGCCCGCCCGCCGCGCGTCGCTGGTCAACCTGGCCTCTAGCCGCGTCCGGCGGTGCCGCAGCCGCTCGTCGAGCTCCGGATGTCGGTAGGAGCGCGACTGTCTGGTCTTGCTGACCCTGTCGCCGTCGAAGGTAACGGTCGCCTCGGCACCCTGGACAAGCTCGTCCGCGCGCCGGCCCGGGGCGTCCGGCTCCCGCCAGGTGACCGGCACCTCGTCGGGCCGGAAGTCGCTGTCGACGCCCGACGCCTCGACCGCGAGGGTATCCCCCGCACGTGCCATCTTCGCGCCCAGCACCGCGACCATGCCGGCGTTGTCCCGCAGGAAGCGGGGCGCGGGGGCGTAGAAGTCGGCCCCCCGCTCGGCGCACATCGAGGCGAGCATCCCCCGGAGCCGGTCGTTCTGTCCCACGCCGCCGCCGAGGACGAGTTCCGTCCGCCCGGTGAGCGCGAGCGCGCGTTCGGCCACCTCGGTCAGCATGGCGAACACCGTCTCCTGGAGGCCACAACAGACGTCCGCGACGGGGACGCCGTCGTCGACGGCTGCCTGGGCGGCGGAGGCGACCCCCGAAAACGAGAAGTCCATCCCTTTGACGACGTACGGCAGTTCGGCGTACTCCCCCTCCGTCGCGCGGGCCTCGACCTTTGGACCGCCGGGGTGAGACCAGCCCAGATGCCGGGTGAACTTGTCGATAGCGTTGCCGACACCGGTGTCCAGTGTCTCCCCGAGGACGCGGTAGCGACCGCCCCGGTAGGCCAGG
>CAZQZE010000267.1:0-1135 GCA_964597715.1 uncultured Halobacteriales archaeon | reverse complement strand
GAAAAGCCCGACCGGTGGCGCTCGACCTCCAGGTGGGCGACCATGTGATTGACCCCCACGAGCGGGACGGCAAACCGCTGGGCGAGCGCCCGCGCCGCGGTGCCCGCCACCCGCAGACACGGGCCCAGCCCTGGCCCCCGGGAGAAGGCAACGGCGTCGATGGCCGCCGGATTCACGCGGTCGCCGGTGTCTCTGCCCCCACCGGCGACGCGGTTCCGGGCCAGTACTGTCTCGATGACCTGTGGCAGGTGCTCGGCCATGTGCTCGCTGGCTTCGCGGGGGTGGATGCCACCGCTGTCGGGCTCGTAGGCCTCGGTTTCGATGTCGACCGTGTCGCTGTTGCTGTCGTGGACGGCGGCGCTGGCGGCCCAGGCGGTCCCCTCGATACCCAGCACGCGCATGGATTTTCGTGGGCCACAGACGGAAAAGACGCTGACGGTCGCGGTCCCTGTCGCCGTCTACTCCGGGTAGGCGTCGTGCCAGGGGCGCTGACGCTCGACGGCTGCACTCCCCGCGAGGACGTCGTCCTCCGCGAAGCGGCTCCCGACGACCTGCATCCCCACGGGGAGTCCGTCGGCAAACCCCGCGGGCACCGAGGCGACGGGGTGGCCGCTGAAATTGAACGGCTGCGTGAGCAGCCAGCCCCGTCGCTTGTCGACGGATTTGCCGGCGACGGTCTCGGGGAGGTCGCCGTGCTCGAAGGGTGTCACGCCGAGGGTTGGCGTCACCAGCAGGTCGTACTCGGTGAGTGTCTCGGAGAGTGAATCGTAGACCTGGGTGCGCTTGCGGTTGGCCGCCGCGTACTCGCGGGTGGAGACACCCTCACTCTCCAGGATGGTCTGGACGGTGGAGTCGACAAGCCGGTCGCGGTCCTCGCCGCGCGGGTCGAGCCCGTCCTCCTCCAGGGTGTCGAACAGTGACTCCCACAGCACCGTCGCGAAGGTGTAGTAGGTGTCCATGATCTCGTCGTGGCTCAGGTCGATTGGGCCGTCGACCTCCTCGACGGTCGCACCGGCGTCCGCAAAGGCGCCGACGGCGTCGCCAACCACCGCACGGACGTCGTCCTCGACCGGGAACGCCCCCAGGTCCGGCGAGTACGCGACCGTCATGTCGTCGATAGAGCGGTCCGTGGCGG
>CAZQZE010000266.1:0-3341 GCA_964597715.1 uncultured Halobacteriales archaeon | reverse complement strand
GTGTTCACTCGCTCACTCCGTTCGCGACATCGAACACGGGCCGAGAGGGATTTGAACCCCCGACCATCTGGTTAAAAGCCAGACGCTCTCCCATACTGAGCTATCGGCCCGCAACTACTTATCAGGGTGTTTGTGGCTAAGTCCTTACGATCAATCGTCCTCGAGCCAGCCCTCGAGTGCCTCGTCGACGAGTTCGCCCGGTCTGCTGTCGTCGAGCGACGCCTGCCGGCGGAGTTTGCAGTAGATGTCGGGGGAGAGCCGGAGGTCGAACTCCCCGGGTGTGGCTCCCGCGTCAGTGAGTGCGGTCTCGATACCGACCCCGTCGCCGACGGTGCTCGCCACCGAGCGGACCTGCCGGACGGTCATGTCGTGGTCGAGCACCGCCCACGCGAGGTGGAGCCGGTCGGCCCCCGAGAGGCGGGCGATGTGTTTCGCGGCTGTCGGGGCGACCTCCCCGCGGGCGACGTGGCGGCGGATCGCCTGGGGGAGGTCGTGGACCCGGGACCACTTCCGGATGAAGGAGACGGTGATCCCCTCGCCGGCGCGGGCGGCCGCGGCCTTGTAGGAGCCCTCCCCGCGCACCAGGGCGGCACACGCCGCCGCCCCCCGCAGCATCAATACGTTGTCGTCGGCCCCGGCCTCGTTGTTCGCGTACGCGCGGACCGTCTCCGCCGCGAGCGCGAGGCTGTCCGGGTCTTCGGGGTCGAACTCGACGGCGCGCTCGGCGTGCTCGCCTGTCAGCGACGGGTCGCCCCGGATGACCGGTGTGCCGACTGGCGACTCGCGGTCCGTCGGGACCGTCTCGTCGGGGCCCTCGCCACTCATCGAGTTATCGTAGCGCACTCAGCATCAAAAGTGTCCCGTACCCGTCGGCTCAGTTCTCGTCGGCCTCGGACTCCCGGCGCTCCGAGAGGTGCTCCCAGACCTCCGCACAGCCACACCCGTCGTCGATGTCATCCAGGTAGTCTCCGTCCTGCGTCTCTTCCTCGGTATCAGATGTCGTTGTCGTTGCTTCAGTCATGCCACCGACAGACCTTCGGGGTCAGTCGTGCCACGGATAGTAGCTGGTCCCTCATAAGCCTCCTCGCACCTGTAAACGCTACCAGCGCTTGGGTATACCGGCAACTGCGGCCGCTACCACTGACGCTCCGCTCCCGGCGACTATCATCCGGACGACGTCCGAGTGACGGGTTGCTGGGTGGCGAGTGACAGCCCAGGGCCATCGCGACCGTCCACGCGTGGACGGCCATCGGCCGATAAAGGGGCAACGGTATCCGCTTTCGGCGGCCGCTCAGGCCGCGAGCGCGACGTCGAGATACAGCATGATGACGACACCGACTATCGTCCCGAGGGTGGCGACGCGCTCGTTGCCCCGGAGGTGAGTCTCGGGGACGATCTCGTCGCTGATGACAAACAGCATCGCGCCGGCGGCAAAGCCCATGGCGTAGGGGAGTACAGGCGAGACGAGTGCCACCGCGACGGCGCCGAGGACGGCAAGGGGTATCTCGACGACACCGGCCCGGACCCCGGCGACCGCGGCGTAGAGGCGTCGGTCCAGGCCGGCGTTGACCGCGGCGACCGACACCGCAAGCCCCTCCGGGATATTTTGCACGCCGATAGCGAGCATCAGCGCCAGTGCCTCGTCGACCCGGCCGGAGCCAAAGCCAACGCCCACGGCCAGCCCCTCGGGCATGTTGTGCAGGGTGACCGCGAGGACGAACAGGACCACAGAGCCCAGCCTGTCGTCGTCGACCGGCAGCGACTCGCCGGGGCCGGCGGCGTCGGCACGACGCTCGCCGGTCAGCAGGTAGTGAGCGTGTGGAACCAGAACGTCGGCGCGGTCCAGAAAGAGCGCCCCGAGTAACACGCCGGCCAGCACCGGCACAGGCCGGAGCAGTCCCGTGGCCGCGACGCCGGGAACGACGACCGCCGTCAACTCGATCCCGGGAACGATGAGGCTGGTGAAGCTGGCAGCGAGCATGACGCCCGCGGCAAAGCCAAGCGCCCCGTCGAGCGCGCGCTGGCTGGGGTCCCGGACGACGAGGATGAGCGCGGCGCCGACGACGTTCAGTAGGGCGATAAACAGCCCGCCGACGAGCCCGTGGACCAGCGGGTTCGTCCCGAAGATGTCGACGAAGGTGTCGGCGACCATCCCCTGTGAGTACCCCGGGTCGGTACTTAGCCTCCCGGACGCGCCCCACCACGGTGATGTGCCCGACCCACGGGCCCGGCTCAGGTCTCCAAGCGGATATCCCCGAGCGAGGCGCCGACAGCCGTCACCAGGGCCGTGACCAGCGTCTGCCCGGCCGCGACCTGTGGCTCGGCTCAGTCGACCCGGCCCCGGACGGTTAACAACGGGAACGCGCTGACTGCGGCGACGCCGGGCAACCCGAGCAACCGGACCCACAACAAACAGCAGGTCGGCCTGACCCGTCTCGAACTCGACCGCACGGAGGAGCCCCACCACCGACCCTCCCGACGGCTACGAGCCTGTCCTCCGGCACGGCTGCCGTGGTGTCGACGTCCCGGCCGGGGTGGTCGGCGGTCACACCGGCGACGTCTCCGGCAGGACCGAGGACGGCCACGGCGCTACCGGGTGGACGTATCCCCTGCGTATCTGCTCTGTCGGGAGCCGACACGGTGAGGGCTCGGGCGCGAACATAGTCAATCCAGCAATAACGGCCGCATCCTGTGACAGGAGTCGGGGCCGCGAACCCGACAGACTCAGGTGCTGGAGTGGCCTATCGAGGCTGTGACCACCGACGTCCACCAACTCGACGACGGGGCCTGGGTCAGCGTCAACGACTCCCGGGAGGTCAACGTCAGCGACCTGTGGCTGCTCGCCGACCACGACCTCTGTCGGTGTGAGGTGGCCGACTTTCTGGCCGAGGGCGTCGTTGAGGTGGGTGTCGAGCCCGCCGGCCCGGAGGTGCAGTCCCGGTTCGCCGGCCGGTGTATCCGCTGTGGGACCGAGGGTGTCACCGGCTGGCTGACCGTCGGCCGGGTCGTCGACCCCGTCGACGGGGGCTTTCGCGGGGTCGACCACGAGAGTATCCACCTCGTCGACGGGTAGGACACCCCGGCGTTGCGGGCTCCGTCATAACAGCAAATAGCCCCGCTATCGGCGAGCAGGGGGCAGTCTGGCGGGTGACAGGGGAGGTAAGTAGCTGGGGGAGTAGATGGGGATATGCCGAGTAAAGTCGAGAACTGGAAATCGGAGGTGTACGGCGCGGAGATCCGCGAACACCTCATGCGGTTTGCGGAGGAGGGCTGGGACGCGATCCCGGACGAGGAACACGACGCCTGGTTCGAGCGGTTCAAGTGGTGGGGGCTGTACCACC
>CAZQZE010000265.1:0-3353 GCA_964597715.1 uncultured Halobacteriales archaeon | reverse complement strand
GTACCGGTCGAACATCCCCAAGCTCTCGGAGTTCACCCTGAGCCGGGTCGACGACGACTTTGCCGAGCGCGCCCTCGGCTCTGACGGTGGCTTTCTCGTCGCCGGTGAGAACTACGGCCAGGGCTCCTCCCGTGAACACGCCGCCCTCTGTCCGATGTACCTGGGCGTCGAGGGCGTACTCGCCCGGAGTTTCGCCCGGATCCACAAGGCGAACCTCTTCAACTTCGGGCTGTTGCCCCTCGAGATCGACGAGGAGACCTACGAGCGGGTCGAGGAGGGTGACACCATCGAGGTTGTCGACGACGTCAACGAGGCTGTCCGGTCCGGCCGGGAGGAGTTCACCGTTCGTGTCAACGACGAGTGGGAGGCGACGGGCCACCTCGACGCCTCCGCCCGCGAACGCGAGATTCTCGCCGACGGTGGCAAGCTGACCCACGTCAAACAGCAACACGACGAGGGCGGCGCGGCGCCGGCTGACGACTAAGCACCCTCCGTTTTTTGCCCCGGCTATGACGAACCGTCCGGTGAAGTACGTGGGCGAAGAGAGCCGGACACACCCTCGCTCGGTCACGGCCGGTGAACCGCGCGCCTGCGGTGCGCGGATGCCTGCGCTCTCTCAGCCCAGCCGGCCGCGAAACACGCATCAAAGCCGGTCACGCAGACCCGGGGAGGACGGGCCCACCAACCCCCGTCGACATCAGCCCGCCGTTGACCGCCACGGCGACGGGCAAAGATGCGAGCCGGCTGTCCCGGCCTCAGCGGGCCGGGCCGGCTATGGGACAAACCAGACCCCTCTCCGCTTCCTGCGGTCCGGCACCGAGCCGACGGGGTCGCCGGAGTGGTCGGCGTGAGTGGCGCCGAGACCGCGACGCTGTGGCTGCACATCGGTGCAGGCTTGCTCGCGCTTGGCGGCGGCCTCGGCGCGCTGACCACCGAGAAGGGCGGGCGCCGCCACCGGCAGTTCGGCCGTGGGTTTCTGTACGCGATGGCGGTCGTCGCCGCCACGTCGCTGGCCCTGCTGGCGCTCGACCCGACCGTCTGGCGGGTCTTTCTCGGGCTCGTGGCCGTGTTCAGTGTCTACTTCGCGTTCTCCGGGTATCGCGCGCTCTCCCGGAAGCGCCCGAGCGACGAGGCCACCCGGGTCGACTGGGTCGCCGTGGGGCTGTACGGCGCGGCGAGCGCGGGGCTGGTTGTGATGGCCGCGTGGTTCTCCGCCCGCGGGGCCGACTTCGGCGTCGTGATGGGGGTCTTCGGCGGGATCGGCTTAGTGTTCGCGGCCGTGGACGCCCGGCAGTTCCGGCGTGGCCCGGAGCCCGGCGACTGGGTCGGCCAGCACGTCGTCCGGATGGGTGCAGGCTACATCGCCGCCGTCAGCGCCTTTTCGGCGGTGAACTTCCTGTTCCTGCCGCCGGTGCTCCGGTGGCTGTGGCCGACGCTTCTGGGGACGCCGCTTCTGGTCTACCTGGCGCGGGTCTACGAGGCGAAGTTCGCGCCCGGGTAGCCACGGCGCGGGGGAAAGCGGCACAGCGGCGGGCCACAGGCTCTTGTCGGCCGGCCGCGACAGGTGAGTATGGACGAGCGGATACGCGAGCACGCCGAGACGCTGGTCGACTGGAGCGCCCGTGTCGAATCCGGCGACGACGTCGTCGTTCGGGTCGGCGAGGGAGCCCACGAGCTCGGGGTGGCCGTCGCCGAGGCACTGGGCGAGCGCGACGCCAATATGCTCGCCTGTTACGATAGCCCCGAACTCGAACGGGCCTACCTCCGGGCCCACGGCGGGGAGTTCGAGCCCGACCCCGACTTCGAGTTGGCACTGTACGAGCGTGCCGACAGCGTCCTCTCGCTGCGTGCGGGGCGCAACACCAGCGAGCGCGCGGACGTGCCCGAGGAACGCGAGCAGGCGTACAGCCGCGCCCGACAGGATATCCGGGAGGCTCGACTCGCCACGGACTGGGTGTCGACGGTCCACCCGACGCGGGCGATGGCCCAGCAGGCCGGGATGAGCTACGCCGCCTACCGCGACTTCGTCTACGACGCGGTTCTCCGGGACTGGGAGGGGTTGGCCGCGGAGATGCGCCGGCTCAAGGAGGTCCTCGACGGCGCGAACGAGGTCCGACTCCACAAGGACGACGACGCGACGGACCTCACACTGTTCATCGATGACCGGACCGCGGTGAACTCCACGGCAAGCGTGGCCGACGACTCCCACAACCTCCCCAGCGGCGAGGTGTTCACCGCTCCGCATGACACCGCCGGGCAGGTCGTCTTCGACGTGCCGATGACGGTCCGCGGGCAGCGCCTCGAGGACGTCCGACTCGTGTTCAAGGACGGCGTCGTCGTCGACTGGGAGGCCGAGGCCGGAGGGGAGGTGCTCCGGTCGGTCCTGGAGACCGACGGCGGCGCGAAACGTCTGGGGGAACTCGGCGTCGGGATGAACCGCGGGATCGACCGTCCGACCGGGCAGGTCCTCTTCGACGAGAAGATGGCCGGCACGGTTCACCTCGCGCTCGGCCGGGCGTACGACGCCTGCCTCCCCGACGGCGAGACCGGCACCGACAGCGCCGTCCACGTCGACCTCATCACCGACATGGACCGGGACGGGACGACCCTCGAGGTCGACGGTGCGGTTGTCCAGCGTGACGGAACCTTCCGGTGGGAGGAGGGGTTCCCGGGGGCGTAGACCCCTCCGCCGGCCTCTCGGCCGCGACACTCCCGAAGGACCTAAATCCGGCCACACCAAATAATTGATACCAGATGTCCCGGAGTCCGTCGCTCCCAGAGCGCCCCCGTCTGGACATAGACCCCGATATGCCGCCCGAAGAGCGGCTGGAGGCGCTCAGGGAGCACTACGTCGAAGTCGTCAAGGTGCACCGCAAACTCAACAACCAACTCGACGGCGCCAGTGAGCGACAGCACGAACTCACCGACGAGGTCGACCGTCTCGAACGGGAGAACGACACGCTCAAATCCTCCTCGCTGTACGTCGCCACCGCGGAGGAACTGATGGACGACGGCGTCGTCGTCAAACAACACGGCAACAACCAGGAGGTGTTGACGGAGGTCTCCCCGACCGTTCGTGACGACCTGGAGGCAGGCGACCGCGTCGCCATCAACGACTCCTTTAGCGTCCAGCAGATCCTCGACCCCGAGACCGACGCCCGCGCCCAGGCGATGCAGGTCGACACCTCCCCGGACGTCACCTACGAGGATATCGGCGGGCTCGAGGAACAGACCCGCGAGGTCCGCGAGGCGGTCGAGCAACCGCTGATCAACGCCGACCAGTTCCGAGAGGTCGGCGTCGACCCGCCCTCGGGTGTGCTCCTGCACGGGCCACCCGGTACGGGCAAGACGAT
>CAZQZE010000264.1:0-3358 GCA_964597715.1 uncultured Halobacteriales archaeon | reverse complement strand
CCACCGCCCGGACCCGGACACCGACTTCGAGGCCAGCGTCCAGGCCTTCGCCGAGTTGAAAGACCAGGGGCTCGTCGAGCACGTTGGGCTCTCGAACGTGAGCGTGGAGCAACTGGAGACTGCCCGTGACCACGTCGAGGTTGCGACGGTCCAGAACCACTACAACATCGGCGAGCGTAGCTCGGAGGATGTCCTCGAAGCCTGCGGGGAGTACGGCATCGGCTTCATGCCGTGGTTCCCGATCGCCGCCGGCGAGATGGACGCCCTCGGCGATGCTGTCACCGACGTGGCCGGCGCACACGGTGCGACCCGCGCACAGGTCGCGCTCGCGTGGCTACTCGAGCACTCCGACGTGATGCTCCCGATCCCCGGGACCGCAAGCGTCGAGCATCTCGAGGAGAACGTCGCGGCCAGCGAGCTCGAGCTGACAGCGGCGGAGTACGCGCGGCTGACCGAGGCGGGCGCGGCGTAGTTACGCCTCGACGGCCAGCCCGGCCCCCTCGAGCGCGGCGGCGGCGGCGTCGTCGTCGTGGACCACCGCGGCGACAGCCTCGGTGATATTCTCGGGTTCGTCGTGCTGGAAGATAGACCGGCCCATGGAGACGCCGGCGGCGCCGGCATCCATCGCCCCACGGACCATCGACAGCGTCTCCTCGTCGGTCCCCTTCGACCCGCCGGCGATCAGGACGGGCAGCCGGGTCGACTCGACCACGCGCTCGAAGGTCTCGGGTGTGCCGCTGTAGCCGGTCTTGATCACATCCGCGCCGAGTTCCTCACCCAGGCGGACGGCGTGGCCCAGGTCCTTTGCGTACTCCGCCGGGTCGTCGGTACGGACGTCGTGGCCACGGGCGTAGGTCATCGCGAGCACCGGCACACCGTAGCCGCCGGCCTCGCTCGTCAGCTCCGCGAGCCCCTCGATCTGTTCGGGTTCGTACTCGCTGCCGACGTTGACGTGAAAGGAGACGGCATCGGCACCCGCCCGGATCGCGTCCTCGACGGTTCCGGAGGGGCGTTTGTCCCGCTCGTCCGGGCCGATGCTGGTGGAGGCGTTGAGGTGGGCGATATAGCCCGCGTCGTTCTTGTTGGGGTGGACCCGAGGGGCGACCCCACACTGTGTGAGGACGGCGTCGGCCCCGCCACGCGTGACCGCGTCGATCGTGGATTCGATGTTTTTGAGGCCTTTGACGGCCCCGAGTGTGATCCCGTGGTCCATCGGAACGACGAGGTGTCGCCCGCCTGTCCCGATGCGGTCGAGCCGTGCGGATTTCCCTGCGGTCATGCTGTGCGGGACTGTGTCAAGTACGGATATAAGCGTTGCGAGAGGGGCGACAGCTACCACGGACCGGAAAACTATGTACGGGCGGACACGGCGGGTGACGAGCAGTCGGGACACCGCCCGGAGCCCGGACCGCCGGCCGGCCGCTGTTACCGTGCGGCGATGGTGCCGTCCTCGGCGACCCGGACCTCGTGGTGGCCGTAGTCGAACCGGACCTCCGAGACACCCCGGTCGGCCCCGGGGCTGACCGCGTCGCGCACTGCTTCGACATCGACGTACTCGTAGAGGACCGGGTCCTCGCGGGCTACGCCGAGGTCCGCGAGCGCCTCGCTGAGCGATGTCACAAGGGCTGTTCCGTCGGTCCAGTCGTGTCTCGCGAGGGTGTGCCATCCGTCCGCCCGAGGGTCGTTCGGTTCAGGGTTCACCGACATTGGCTCTCATTCAGCAGTAGCCAGTCAAAAGCGACACGGCCCCGGAATCAGGGCTGATACTCACTCGGGCCGCGGTGTCCTCGTCCCCCGCAGCGCCCCCTGCTTGAGTTCCCGGGCTTTTGTCTCCAGGCGTGTGGCGACGTCTGTGGCCGGGTCACCGGTCTCGTGGCCCTGCGCGACGATATCCACCAGCGCGGAGCCGACGATAATGCCGTCGGCGCCGGCGGTGACGATCCGCTCGGCGTGGTCGCCGGTCTTGATGCCGAAGCCGACCGCCTTTGGCACGTCCCAGTCGGCGAGGCGGGCCAGCGAGCGCTCGGTGTAGTCGCTGACCTCGTCACGGGCGCCCGTCGTGCCCAGCCGGGACTGGACGTAGACGTACCCGGAGACCTGCTCGTGCATGCGCTCTAAGCGCTCGCCCTCGGTGGTCGGCGCGACAATAAAGACCAGGTCGAGCCCGAACTCGTCACACGCCGCCCGGAGCGGACCCGCCTCCTCGGCGGGCAGGTCGACCACGACGAACCCCTCGATACCCGCCTCGGCGGCCCGCTCGACGAACGGGCGAGGGCCCTTGCTCGCCCCGTACTGGTAGACGAGATTGTAGTAGGTCATGCAGACAAGCGGTACGTCCACCGCGAGCTCCTCGACAAACTCGAAGTAGCGGTCGGGGTTCATGCCGCCCTCCAGCGCCCGGACGACCGCCTCCTGGATCGTCGAGCCTTCGGCGATCGGTTCCGAAAAGGGCAGCCCGAGTTCGATGACGTCGGCACCGCCGCGCTCCAGGGCCTCGACGTACTCCAGAGACGCCTCGTAGCTGGGGTCGCCCGCCGCGAGATACGGGACGAACGCCGGCTCGTCGGTAAACACCGCCTCGAGAGTCACAGCCGACCACCGCCGACCTCGCGGAAGATGCTCATGTCGGGCGCGATATCCAGGTCACGTTCCATCGTCTCGTCGATAACCGTCTCAAGATCTTTGTCGCCACGCCCCGAGACGTTGACCACGACCGTCTCACCGAGGTCGTCGTGGCGCCCCTCCGGCTGGGCGCCGCTCGGCCCGTCCGTGACAGGGCCCAACACGGATTCGAGATAGCCAAAGGCGTGTGCCGTCTCAAGCGCGGGGATAATCCCCTCGTCCTGTGAGAGCCGGTGGAAGGCCGCCAGCGCCTCGTCGTCGTCGACGTTGACCGGCCGGACCCGCTCGCTGTCGACGAGGTGTGCGAGTTCGGGGCCGACACCGGCGTAGTCGAGCCCCGCCGACACCGAGTGTGACTCCATGACCTGGCCGTCCGAGTCCTGGAGCACCTTCGTCCGGGCGCCGTGGAGCACCGCCTCCTCGCCGGTCGACAGCGACGCCGAGTTGGGCGCAACGCCCTCGGCCTCGTCGACAGACAGCGACGAGCCCCCCGCCTCTACCGCGTACAGCGAGACCGACTCGTCGTCGACGAAGTGGTGGAAGGTGCCCATCGTGTTCGACCCGCCCCCGGCACAGGCCAGTACCGCGTCGGGCAGGCCGCCGGTCCGCTCGCGGGTCTGCTCGCGGGCCTCCTCGGAGATGACCGCCTGGAAGGTCCTGACCATCTCCGGGAACGGGTGTGGGCCGACGACGCTCCCGATGACGTAGTGGGTGTCCTCGACGGTCGTCGCCCAGT
>CAZQZE010000263.1:0-3362 GCA_964597715.1 uncultured Halobacteriales archaeon | reverse complement strand
CGGCGGGGCGGCCGTCACCCGTCAGGTCACCCGGGAAGACCGTGAGGTCGGCGCCGGCGGTGTCGGCCCGGTCGACCGCCCGCTCCAGCAGTTCCCGGCTCCGGTGGGCCACCTTCCAGGTTCCGTGCTCCCCGACAGCAACGTGGGGGTCGGCGATGACCGCCAGCCGGACCGGGTCGGCCGCGCACGGCCGGTCGAGACGGGCGAGCAGCGGGCCCGGCGTGTCGGAGACGGTCACTGGTTCCGGAGCAGGTGAACCCGGTCGGTGTCCAGTGACAGCGTCACCTCCCGGCTCTCGGGGGCTCGCTCGGGGTCGAACCGCAGCGTCAACTCCCGGCCGTCCGGCGTGCGGGCGGTCGCCCGGACGTGTTCGCCGAGGTAGAACCGCTCCTCGATGGTCGCCTCGACGGGCCCGCCGTCGAGCGTGAACGCCTCCGGTCGGGCGACGACCGTGACGTCCCCTTCCGGCGCGCCGGTGGGTGCCTCGACGGCCGCGTGACCCAGGTCGAGCGTTCCGTTCTCGACGGTGGCGGTCAGACGGTTCGAGGTGCCCACAAAGTCCGCGACAAAGCTGTTGGCGGGGCGCTCGTAGATCTCCGCGGGGGTCCCGACCTGCTCGACCCGGCCGTCGTTCATGACGGCGATACGGTCACACATCACCATCGCCTCGGCCTGGTCGTGGGTGACGTACATCGAGGTGACGTCGATCTCCTCCAGCAGCGAGCCGATCTCCTCCTGGAGCCGGGTCTTGAGCTTGGCGTCGAGCCCGGTCATCGGCTCGTCCAGCAGCAGGACACGGGGCTCGATGGCGAGCGCACGGGCAAGCCCGACCCGCTGCTGTTGGCCGCCCGACAGCGTGGTGGGGTCGCGGTCACCCATCCCGCCGATATCGAGCAACTCGAGCATCTCGGTGGCCCGGTCTGCCCGCTCCGCTTTCGAAACGTCGCGCATCTTCAGCCCGAACTCGACGTTCTCCTGAACTGTCATGTTGTCGAACAGCGCGTAGGACTGGAAGACGAGTCCGACGTTGCGCTGCTCGGGTGGGACGTGGGTAACCTCCTCGTCGTCGAACAGTACCTGCCCCTCGGAGGGTGTCTCGAAGCCCGCGACCGTCCGGAGGGTTGTCGTCTTTCCGCAACCGGATGGACCGACCAGGCCGACCGTTTCCCCGGGTTCGACCCGCAACGAGACATCGTCAACGGCGAGCGTTTCCCCAAACTGTTTCGTGATATCGTTTACTGTGACACGTTCAGCCATCTATCTGACACCTCCGACAGAGAAGCCGTTCTCGCCGAGCCGGTTGAGTAGGGCCGTCACCACGGCCACGATGACGAAGTAGATCGAGATTGCGGCCGCGGCCCGCAGGAACGGGTTGTTCGAGATGTTCTCGAAGAGGAACAGCGAGAACGGCCGCGGCCCGCTGGAGTAGACCACATACGAGAAGTTGAACTCGGCGGCCGCGAGCGTCCAGCAGATGATAGAGCCCGAGATGATCCCCTGTTTCGCACCGGGGAGGATCACCCGCAGGAAGGTGGTCGTCCACGAGGCACCGAGCGACCGGGCGCTCTCCTCCATCTGCCTGAGGTCCATCGACTCGAAGGAAGACTGGACGGCGAGCACCATGTAGGGGATCTTCAGCAGCGAGTAGCCGAGCACCAGCGCGATGACACTCGGCAGGTTTGGATATGTCTTCAGGAAGGCGATCCCGAGGATGATCCCCGGAACGATCGGCAGGACCGCAAACGTGTTCATCAGCCGGCGACCGGTGAAGTCGTAGCGAGTGACGGCGTACGCGACCGGGACACCGACAAGGAGGTTAATAACCACGCCAAGCAGCGCCAGCAGGACACTGAACCCAAGCGCCACCGGAATCGGCGTCTGGACGAAGAAATCGAAGGGAAAAAACAGCGTCAACTCCGGCAGGAAGGGGAGGTCGAGCACAAAGAGGACGTCCGGGGCGACGAACGTCCAGAACCCGCCGAGCCCGCGGGCGGCGCCCTGCGTCTCGGCGACCCCGAGCGCCTGTGCCCAGTTCTGGAGGGTGAGTCCGCCGCTGGGGAGAATGCCGGTCCAGTTCTCGAAAAAGGAGGCGACGAAGGTCACCAGCACCGGCCCGATGAGGAAGACGACGGTGACGAGGATCAGCGCCGTGACCAGGCGACGGCCGTACTGTGCCGACAGCCGGCCCAGCCGGCCCGGCTCGCGGTCGGGGACATCACCCGTGACCGCCGCCGTGTCGTCAGCCCCTGGCGTGCTCATCGTGCCACCTCCGCGCTGGTGTAGCGCAGGCCCAGGAAGGTAAACAGGACAGTAAACAGGAAAAAGATGGCCGCCAGCGCCGAGGCGATGTTCAGCTCGAAGCCGACCTTGACCAGCTGGTCGAAGCGGAAGGTGACCACCGACAGCGCCTTCAGGACCAGGACAGTCCCGAAGATGGCCAGTGCGGTCCGGAAGGTGAGGATGAGCGCGCCCACGATCCCCGGGCGGATCTGCGGGAGGGTGACGTACCGGAACGTCTGTAACGGGGTCGCCCCCAGGGCACGGGCGGCCTCCTCGGCGTCAGTGTTCACCTCAGCGTAGGTCCCCCGCAACAGCAGCGTCGCCCGGGGGATCATCGAGTAGAGGTAGCCAAAGAACAGCCCGACGATGGCGAGTGCCGTCCCGGAGGGCTGGCCGGTCAACTGGAGGTCGACCGGCTGAGCCCCGCTCAGCACGGCGAAGAAGTTGGTGAGAAAGCCGGTCTGTCCGAACAGGACGATCATCATGAAGGCGGCGACGATCCCCGGCAGGCTGATCGGAAAGGAGACCAGCGTCACCAGCAACCCCTTCTGGGGGAGGTCGTACTTCTCGAGTCCGTGTGCAACGGCGATACCGACAATCACGCTCGACACCGTAGTGATGGCGCCGAACCACAGCGAGTTCCAGATCGTCTGTCCGTAGACGGGGTTGACCGCCTCCCCGCCGGCGGCGATAGCCGCCGAGAGCTCTGTCCCCACCAGCGGAACGAACGCGGCGATAGAGGCGAACAGCCGCTGGTACGGCGCCAGCGTCCACCCCTGGACCGCGAAGAGAAACTGTTCGGAGACGCTGATCCGGAACATCGTCGTCAGTGGCAGAAACGCACCGAACAGCGCGAGCGCGAAAAACGGGACCGCCAGCGCGGCGATCCGGCGGCGCTTGCGCCCCTGTTCGGTAGTTGGGAAGACCAGCCGTCCGGGTCGAGTCCCCCGGATGCGACCGAGCAGGGTCGACTCGTCGAGTGTCGACATCGGCTTAGTAGCCGGTGAGGCCGACGCCCTGCCCGATATCCTGGATGATACCCTCCTGCTGGTCGACGAGTTTCCCGTAGTCGACCTGGAACT
>CAZQZE010000262.1:0-3383 GCA_964597715.1 uncultured Halobacteriales archaeon | reverse complement strand
CGTGTCGAGGCTGGTCCCGGCGCCAAAGCGGTTCTCGAGGGTCACCTCGACGCGGGTCGCCGGTCGGCCGCTTCCGTTGGCTCCGCTCGGGTCGGCGCGGACGACCCGGGTATCGACCCCGAAGTGGGCGGCCCCGTCCGGGGCGAGATTGACGGTCACCGAGCGGTCGGCGGCGACGTACGTCCCACCCGCTGTGGCCGCGCTGAGAGCGACAGTCACCCCGGCGGCCGCAACGAGCAGCAGTCCGAGGCGGCGGCTCATTGTGGGTTACCCGCGTCGCGGTCGGCGGTGACCTCCGGTGGCGGCCCCTCGACGTCGAGACACACCGTGTCGCGCGTGTCGTAGGCGAACGCAAGCGACAGTACGAGAAAGCCGGCCGGGACGACAACCCCCCACATCACACCGGGGACGACGCTGAGCGGGTCGACCCCCAGCCACCCGCCCAGCGCGGCGAGCCCACCGAGAACCGACAGGGCGGTGAACCACCTCGCCCAGGGACGCTCCCGCTCCGCGGCGGGGTCGAGGGACAGGTCGACACTCTCGCCGGCGCCGGTGAGTGCAATCTCCCCCCTGCTGGCGTTGTAGGTGACGACCCCGGCACGCTCCAGTTTCGGCGCGTGGTGCTGATACAACGCCGTGTGGACCGTCTTGCGGTCGTCATAGCTCACCTGTTCCGGACTGACCCCCTGCTCCCAGGCCGCAACCTGTGTCGAGAGGTCGCCCATCTCGACTTGCTCGTCGGCGTGACGCTTCAGATAGTGTAACGCGAACCGTCGTCGCCGGTTACTCAGTAGTTCGAACAGACGTTCCCGGTCGAGCGTTCGCTCCGGGGTTTCGGTGTCTGTTGTGCCCCCATCTTGATTGCTATAAGTGTCACTACTCGGTGATGCGTTCATCGGTCTGTCTTCCCCACCATCTATTGGCAGGGACTGAGACAGTATAATACTGTCGTCGGTCGCTCTCGTCTCACAGAAGAACAATCATAATGTACACATAAAGAGTCATTAACCGGGGTCAAACAGACTAGTTCCGGTCGTAATCACGCACAAGTCGGGTGACTGATCGGCCTATAACAATACCAAGGGGGATTGTATGGAGGCGCGAGTACGAGGGGTGCTCAGATCAGGATGAAACGTCGAAACTATCTCGCAGCTATCGGTTCGGTCGCAGCAGGGAGCGCACTCACAATGGGAACAACAGCCTCGATCGACGTGTGGGCCAACCGGGACGCCAACGTGAGCGTCGTCAAGGACAGCAACGGCCTGATCAGGCTGGCAGAGGGGGGTGAGAACGGCCGGTTCGCGTCGACGGAAGACGGCGTGCTCAGCATCGACATCTCCGAGGGCGGAGCGGGTGACGGGATCAGCGTCGACTCGCGGGTCGTCATCGACGACATCTTTCGGATCCAGAACCAGGCCGGCGACGACCAGGTGGTGTGGATCAAGGACGTGAACGACGACGGCGGCCTGTTCGGTGACGAGGGGCCGCTTCACTTCTTCCGGGGCCCAGTCTCACTGGAAAGTGATAAGGGCAACGGTGTCTTGGGTGCCCGGCGGCGGATGTTCAGCCAACTTGACCCGGTGCCGGGAACCCCAGACAAAAAACAGCGGCTCACCATCACCGGTCTCGTGCCCGCGAAGGCGGTTATTGGCACCTCGCCGGGAGACTCCAGGAAGGGATGGATTAACACGGGTCATCCAGTGACTGTCGTGAAAGACAGTGGACCCGCAGTTTCCGACGACGTGCGCAAAAAGGACGGGTTCGCCCCGGAGAAGTCGGGCACGAAGAAGTCGGGCAACGTGTTCCTCGACAAGACTGTTGAGGTCGGTAATCAGCAAGGTCGGTACTTCCTGACGCCGGGCGAGGAAATGAAAGTCGGCCTCGCCGCCGACTTTGCCGGCTTCGACGCATCCACCGAGGACTTCGACCTCGGGAAGGTCCTCGACGAGATCGAGGTCGTCAGCCGGTCGCCCGAGGACGCACGGAGCCTGGCGACCGGCGACACCGAATTCAATCCCATCTAACAGTAGGTCTAAGCAGTGACGAGACGATATCCAAGCGTCCAACTACACGTCGTCCCGGTCGGTCGGTAGCGTGAGAGGTGGCAGGTGGGTGACACGGCTGGCGCAGGTGAGCGTCGTCGTGTTAGTGCTCGCGCTGGCTGCCGGACAGTTGCTCGGACAGCCGGTGCTGTTGGGGTTCGTCGAAACCGGGAGTATGGCGCCGACACTCGGGGCCGGGGACGGGTTCGTCGCCGTCCCGGCGGCGCTCGCCGGCCAGGTCGAACCCGGTGACGTTGTCACGTACCGGGCGGAGACCGTCGACGGCGGCGGGCTCACGACACACCGGGTCGCCGAGGTGACCAGCCGGGGCTACGTCACACGCGGCGACGCCAACTCGTTTACCGACCAGAGCAGCGGCGAACCCCCGGTCAAGGAGAGGCAGATAGTGGCGGTCGCCTGGCGGCCGGGTGCGTCCGTGCTCGTGGTGCCCGGACTCGGGACCGCGGTCGAAGGGGTCCGGAGCGTGCTCGGCGGACTCCAACGGACCCTCGCCGGCGTCCTGGGGACAGGGGCGCTCCTCGGTCCGAGCGGGGTCGCGTGGGTCATCGCCGGCGTCTCGATACTGCTGTATCTCGCTGACGTGGGGCTGGCCGACACGGTCACCCGTGACACCGAACGCCGGACCGACCGGACGGTGACACGCGCCACACGGCCAATACTGGCCGGGTTCGCGCTGCTTCTGGTCGCCGGGATGACCGTCGCGATGGTCGCACCGGCCGGGACAACGGAGTACACGGTCATCAGCGCCGAGTTCGAGTCCGAACAGCCGAGCGTCGTCCCGGCCGGGGAGACGACGACACTCAGTCAGTCGGTCCGCAACACGGGTGTCGTGCCGGTGCAGGTCTACCTCGTGACAGAGGGCGAGAGAGCGACCGTCCAGCCCGACCGACTCGCACTCGGGCCCGGGGCCGAGCGAACCGTCTCGGTGACGGTGCAGGCGCCGCCGGAGACCGGTGCGTACCGGCAGTTCGTGACCGAACACCGGTACCTGTCTGTCCTCCCGCCGTCGGTTCTTGACGCGCTGTACCCCGTTCACCCCTGGCTCCCGTTGCTCGCGGTCGACGCCGCAGTCGGGGGTGGCTTCTACCTACTCGGGCGCGCTGTCGTCGGCGGCGGTCAAATAGTGACCCGGCAGGACAGCCGGGAGGGGCCCTCGGGCGGGCGCTGGCCGTTCGACCGGTGAGACGCCGTGGCCACAAGATTAAGGTCGGGATACCCGCTTCACCAGACGTGATGGCGAACGGGCGACTGGGGGGCGATGGGTGACCTCGACGCGGCCGAACGGCGGCTCCGGTTGCGGCGGGCCCTGAGGCGACGGCG
>CAZQZE010000261.1:0-3390 GCA_964597715.1 uncultured Halobacteriales archaeon | reverse complement strand
TCCTCGACCTCGACGGGCCCCATCTTGTAGCCCGAGGAGATGATCACGTCGTCCCGGCGGCTGTGGAAGGAAAACCAGCCGTTCTCGTCGACCGTCCCCAGGTCCTCGCTGCGGAGCCAGCCGTCCTGGACCTTCCGGGCGGTCTGCTCGGGGCGGTTCCAGTACTCGATAAAGGGCATCGGGTCGTCGCCGTCGTACCGCAGGGCAATCTCGCCGACCTCGCCCGGCTCCAGCGGCTCGCCGGTCTCGGGGTCCTGGACCCGGACCTCGTGACCGGGGACGGCCTTTCCCATCTTCCCGGGTCGGTGGTCGAGCCCGAGGGCGGTACAGTCCGAGACGAAGATCAGCGCCTCCGTCTGGCCGTAGACCTCGTGGATACTGGCGTTCTCGAAGGTATCGGTCACCTGCTCGGCCACCTCCGCGCTCAGCGACTCGCCGCCCTGGACGACCATCCGCATGGAACTCGTGTCGTAGCTGTCGCGGTTGGGGACCTGCATCATCATCCGCAACAGCGTCGCCGGCCCGCCCGCGAAGGTGACATCGTACTCCTCGATGAGCCGGTACTCCCGCTCGGGGTCGAACTCGTTTTCGGCGTGGGCGACGACCGGCGTCCCGAAGTACAGCGCCGAGAGGATCCCCAGGTGCAGCGACCCGATCCACGACCACTCGACCGCGATCCTGGCGACGTCGTCCTCCCGGATCTGGAGGTTGTTTCCGCCCATCAGGATCCCCGGCAGCCCACCTACCAGACTCTGGTGGGGCAACACGACGCCCTTTGGTTCGCCGGTGGTGCCGGAGGTGTAGATGATGAAGGCGGGCTCGTCGGACTGGGTCGTCGCCGTCTCGAAGGTCGTCGGCTGTCCCTCGACCGCGTCGGTGAACCGGCGCTCGCCCTCCTGCGGGTCGGCGCCACCAACCGTGAGAACAGTCTCCAGGTCCGGACAGTCCCCGCGCACCGCCCGGAGTACGTCCAGACTGACGGCATCCGCCACGTAGGCGACCGTCCCGCTGTCCCGGAGCCGGAACCCCATCCCCTCGGGGCCGAGCAGGATGCTCAACGGGACCGATATCGCCCCGAGCTTCCAGGTCGCGATGTGGGTTGCGAGATTCTCGACGCGCTGTGTGCCGTTGACCGCAACCCGGTCGCCCGCACCTACCCCCTGGTCGGCGAGGTAGTTTGCCAGCCGGTTCGCCAGTGCCGCCACCTCGCTGAACGTGTACTCGTGGCCGGTCCCGTCCTGGCGTTCGGCGTGGACCGCGGTCCGCTCGCCGTCGAGGGCCGCCCACCGGTCACAGACGTACGTCGCCGTGTTGAATTCCGCCGGTACCTCCCACTCGAAGGCCTCCCGCAGTTCCTCGTCGCTGTCCCAGTCGGTCTCGTAGAGGTCGTGGTAGGTGTCGAGCCGTGGCCGTACCTCGGTTCGGTCTGTCATGAGTCGTGTCACCATGGACCACTATCTCGGAGAGGTACAAATGCGTATCGCCGACGGAGACCCGGGTGTGACCGCCCGGGAACCCACAACCCCTAATGTGAGCGGGCACCCACCGACGGCTGTGCTCGCCTCGTGGCCGGACCTGCTCCGCGTGTTCTCGCTCCCGGTCTTTGCCTGGGTGGCATACCGCGACGTCAGGACCCGCCGGGTTCCCAACCCGACCTGGTACCCGCTCGCGGCCCTCGCCGTTCTCCTGCTCGCCTGGGAGCTCGGCCCGGTTCTCGTGTCGGGCCCGGAGACGCTGTCCGACCGCCGGCTGTTGCTCGGGACCGCACTGAGCGTCGGCATCGTCGTCCCGCTGTCCTACGGCTTCTGGCTGGTCGGCGGCTTCGGCGGCGCCGACGCAAAGGCCTTCTTTGTCGTTGCCCTGCTCTTTCCGACCTACCCACACTACGCCCTCTGGGAGCTGGGTGTCGCGTGGCTCCCCACACAGCTGCCGGTTGTCCGGACCACCCTCGGGGTGTTTTCGTTGACGGTTCTCTCGAACACCGTGTTGGCCGCCGTTGCCTACCCGTTCGTGCTCGCGGCCCGCAACGCTGTCGCCGGCCGGCTCTCGCCGGCGATGTTCGTCGCCAGGCCCGTCGCCGCGGCCGACACCGTCCGGGAGTACGGCACGCTGCTCCACTTCGACGACCGCCGACTCCGGGACGTGCGCTCGCTGTCCGGGCTCCGCTCGCACCTCTCCTACCGCGGGCTGGACCTCGACGCCCTCCGGATGTACCTGCAGTACCGCGGCCTGACACTCGAGGAGGTCCGGGCCGACCCCGGCCGGTACCGCGACCCTGCGACGCTGCCCGCGGAGCCGAACGACCCCGGCGGCGGCGTCGTGACCGACGGCGGCGGCCCGGACACGACCCCGCCCCCCGACGCGGAGGCGCGAACGACCGACCCCCACCCCGACGAGGGGGCCGACGACCCCTGGGGGGCCGACCGCTTTCTCGCGGACATCGAGGGCTCGGCCTACGGGACAACGCCCGCAGGCCTCAGGCAGGGGCTGGACGCACTGACAACCGCGGAGACCGTCTGGGTCTCGCCGGGTATCCCGTTTCTCGTCCCGCTGTTTGTCGGCCTGGTGGTCTCGCTGACGGTCGGGGACGCCCTCTTCGCGCTGCTCGGGCTGGTCGGGCTCGTGTGACCGGTGTGGCGCCGGCCGCGGCGCGAGGACAAGACCTATTCGCGGTCACGACCCACTCCGCGTATGAGCGACGCCGCCCACGAGGTGGACTTAGCCTTCGACGAGCAGGGGCGTCTCCCCGCCGTTGCCCAGGACGCCGACTCCGGCGAGGTGCTGATGCTCGCCTACGTCACCGAGGAGGCACTCGCCCGGACCCGCGAGACCGGCCTGGCCCACTACTACTCCCGCAGCCGCGGGGAACTCTGGCAGAAAGGCGAGTCGAGCGGCCACGTCCAGCACGTCGACGAGATACGTGTCGACTGTGACGGCGACGCCCTCCTCTACCTGGTCGACCAGGAGGGGGGCGCCTGCCACACCGGCTTTGCGTCGTGTTTCCACCGCACCGTCGACGGCGAGGTCGTCGGCGAGCGCGTCTTCGACCCCGATGACGTCTACGAGTGACGCCGGCGCCGGCACGACGGCAGGCGGGGACGGCGAGGACCTCGTGGCGGCGCTGGCGAGGGCAGAGGAGCGCGTCGAGACCACCGAGGACGCTGTCGCGGAGTTCGGCGAGGCCGACCTCGAACGGCTCGCGGCGGCGCACGACGAGTTCACGGGCCTGCTCGACCGCTACGAGGAGCCGGCTACCGGCGACGGTGACTTCCAGCAGTTCATCGAGTTCCAGGAGTCGATTGCGGACTTTGTCGACCGGCTCGACGAGGGGTTGTTGCTGTACGAGGTCTTCGAGGAGTGTGACGAGTACCTCCAGCAACGCCGGCTCAC
>CAZQZE010000260.1:0-3395 GCA_964597715.1 uncultured Halobacteriales archaeon | reverse complement strand
GACGCCGCCTACGAGCGGGAACTCGAGAAGGGGTCGGCGTCGTGGTACGGCGGCTTCCAGCGGTGTCTGGACTACTACGACCGGAAAGGCCAGACCCACTCGACGCCCGCCATCCCGCTGATGCTCGCCTACCGCACGCAGATGAAACACATGCTCGAGGAGGGCCACCAACAGCGTGACCGGCGCCACCGGGAGATGGCCGAGTACACCCGCGACTGGGCCCGTGACCACTTTGCTCTGTTCCCCGAGGACGGCCACGAGTCCCGGACTGTGACCTGTATCGAGAACACCCGTGGGATAGACGTTGCCGGGACCATCGAGGCCGTCAGCGAGGAGTACGACATGGTCTTCTCGAGTGGCTACGGCTCGCTCAGCGAGGAGAGCTTCCGGGTGGGGCACATGGGCGAGCACACGGTCGACTCCGTTCGCGAACTCACCGACGCCATCGAGGACGTCGCCGGGCTGTAGCGGGCACGCGCCAGGCGGGTTCGACCGGCGCCGTACCGACGGGTTCTATGCCCGGCCGCTGTTACTGTGCCCATGAGCGAGGCCGCGGGCGAGGTGGAGCCGCCGGAGGGGAATCCGTATGTCGAGGCGCCGGACACCGACTTCGTACCGGTCGACGAACTGAGTGAACAGGAGGCCGACGAGGAGGCCGACCGACTCCGGGCGGCCGTCCGGTACCACGACCACCGGTACTACGTGCTCGCCGACCCGGTCATCGGCGACCGGACCTACGACGCGCTGTTTGCCCGTCTGCGGGAACTCGAGGATGCCTTCGACCTCGACAGCGAGGGGAGCCCGACCCGCCGGGTCGGCGGCGAGCCGGTCGACGAACTCGAGACCGTCGACCACGTCGCGCCGCTACTGTCGGTCGACCAGAGCGGCGACGCGGCGGACGTCCGGGCGTTCGACGAGCGGGTCCGGGAGGAGGTGGGGGAGGTCGACTACTTCTGTGAGCCCAAATTCGACGGGCTCTCCGTCGAGGTGGTCTACCAGGACGGCGTCTACGAGCGGGCGGCCACCCGCGGGGACGGCGACGTCGGCGACGACGTGACCCCGCAGGTCCGGACGGTCCCCTCGGTGCCCGAGCGGCTGCGTGGGGACTACCCGGACCGCCTCGCCGTCCGCGGGGAGGTCTACATGCCCCGCGAGGCCTTCCAGGAGTACAACCGCGAGCGTGTCGAGCGCGGCGAGGACCCCTTCGCCAACCCCCGTAACGCCGCGGCCGGGACACTCCGGCAACTCGACCCGGGGGTCGTGGCCGACCGCCCGCTCGCGGTCTTTTTCTTCTCGGTGCTGGCGTCGACGGCCGACTTCGCCACCAGTGCCGGGGTCTACGAGCGCCTCCCGGCGTGGGGGCTGCGTACGACCGGTCGCGCGGAACTCGTCGGCGACATCGAGGGGGCAATCGACTACCGCGACCGGCTGTTGGCCGCCCGCGACGAACTGGACTACGAGGTCGACGGCGTCGTGGTCAAGGTCAACGACCGCGACGCCTGCGACCGGCTGGGGACGACCTCGCGTGCCCCGCGGTGGGCCTTTGCCTACAAGTTCCCCGCCCGCGGCGGCGAGACGACGGTCCGGGACGTGGTCGTCCAGGTCGGCCGGACCGGCCGGCTCACCCCCGTCGCGCTCCTGGACCCGGTTTCGGTCGGCGGCGTCCAGGTGTCGCGGGCCAGCCTCCACAACCCCGAGGAGATTCGCCGGCTCGGTGTCGGTGTCGGCGACGAGGTCCGGGTCGAGCGGGCCGGTGACGTCATCCCCGACGTGGTCGAGGTACTCGACGGCGGCGGCGGTCACTTCGAGTTTCCCGAGGCCTGCCCGGCCTGTGACTCGCCGGTCGAGCGCGAGGGGCCACTCGCATTCTGCACCGGGGGGCTGGCCTGTCCCGCACAGCTCGAGCGGGCGGTGGAGTACTACGCCAGCCGGGAGGCGCTGGACATCGAGGGGCTGGGCGAGCGGGCGGTCGAGCAGCTCGTCGCGGCGGGGCTGGTCGAGTCGCTGCCGGACCTGTACGACCTGACCGTCGGGGACCTGCAGGCGCTGGAGGGATGGGGCGAGACCAGCGCCGAGAACCTCGTTCGGGCGGTCCAGGCGACGACCGACCCCTCGCTCGCGGCCTTTCTGACGGCGCTGGGTATCCCCGAGGTCGGTGACACGACCGCGCGTGCGCTCGCGGACGCCTTCGGTACCTTCGAGGCCGTCAGAGCGGCGAGCGAGGCCGAGTTACAGGAGGTCGAGGATATCGGCCCCACGGTGGCGTCGGAGGTGCGGGAGTTTTTCGACAGCGAGCAGAATGCCGCGGTCATCGACGGGCTGCTGGAGCACGTCGACCCACAGCCCGCCGGGGCGGGCGGCGGTGAGGCGCTTGCCGGTGAGACGTTCGTGTTCACGGGGGCGCTGGAGCGGTTCACCAGGGGCGAGGCCCAGGAGTTGGTGGAGCGCCACGGCGGGTCGGCGACGGGCAGCGTCTCGGGGAACACGGACTACCTCGTCGCCGGGGAGAGCCCCGGCCGGAGAAAGCAGACCGACGCCGAGGCAGAGGGCGTCCCGCAACTGGATGAGGCGGCGTTTCTAGACCTGCTGGCCGAGCGCGGTATCGACGTCGACGGCTAATGTGGGCCGCTCAGAGGTCGTCGCCGCGAAAGCGGGGATAGCCCGCAACCGGCGGCAGCGACGCCCAGCCCGCGAGGACACCGAGGACGAGTGCGGGCGAGCCGACCGCCCCGCCGATGACCCCGGTGCTGATGCTCCCGGGGAGGAGTGTGTTTCCGAGGACGGCGTAGGCCGCGACGGGGGTCAGCGACCGGGAGGCCGGCGGCGAGGACGTTCCCCGTTGATGGCACTGGATGGTATCAGATGGTAGGAAACGGAACGCTTATCTGTGACAGGGGTGTATAGAGAGATACGATGAATAACTATACCAGTCCCGTCACGACCGTATTCGAGATGCAGCGCCGGAGCATCGAGCAGAGTCAGCAGGCAATCGAGCAGACCGTCGAGTTCCAGCACCGCGCCGGGCAGGCCGTCCTCGGCAGCATGGAGGGCACGGAGTCGGCCCAGCGTTCGACCGTCGAACTCCAGCAGCAGGCCGTTCTCAGCGTCCTCGACACCCTCGAGGCAAACGCCCCTGGCATGGAGTCGACCGTCGCGGACATGCGCGAGGCCGTCGACGAGGGGTACGAGACGCTACTCTCGAACCACGCCGAGGCCTTCGACCAGACCACCACCGAGTTCGAACAGAACATGGAGGCCGGCGAGGAGCTGACCGAGGACTACCTCGACGCGCTCGACGAGCAACTCGACCTCCTGCTGGAGGCCCACGAGGAACTCGAGGGCCAGTCCGTCGAGGCCGTCGACGGGCTCGCCGAGCAGGTCGACCAGCTCCGCGA
>CAZQZE010000259.1:0-3414 GCA_964597715.1 uncultured Halobacteriales archaeon | reverse complement strand
GCCGGTTCACCCGACCGGCGAGGTCCCGGACCGTGGGGACCTGAGCGACGACGAGTGGGAGCTGTACGAGTTGGTCGTCCGGCGCTTTTTTGCCACCGTGGCGGAGCCGGCGACCTGGGCACACCTCCGTGTGGTCGCGGAGGCAGACGACTGTTCGCTGAAGGCAAACGGCAAGCGGCTGGTCGAGCCCGGCTACCACGAGGTCTACCCGTACCCGAGCACCAGCGAGACGGTCGTCCCCGACGTGAGCGAGGGCGACCGCCTCGGGGTCGCGGACGTTCGGCTGGAGGCAAAGCAGACCCAGCCCCCGCGCCGGTACGGCCAGTCCCGGCTGATCCGGAAGATGGAGGAACTGGGGCTGGGGACGAAAGCCACGAGGCACAACGCCCTCGAGAAGCTGTACGACCGCGGCTACATCGAGCGCGACCCGCCCCGACCAACCGGACTCGCGGAGGCGGTCGTCGAGGCGGCCGAGGAGTTCGCCGACCGTGTGGTCAGCGAGGAGATGACCGCCCAGTTGGAGGCGGATATGGACGCCATCGCGAGCGGCGAGGCCACCCTGGGGGAGGTGACCGCCGAGTCCCGCGAGATGCTCGGGGAGGTCTTCGAGGAGCTCCGCGAGTCCCGCGAGGCGATCGGGGACCACCTCCAGGAGTCGCTAAAGGCCGACCGCCGGCTCGGCCCCTGCCCGGAGTGTGGCGAGGATCTCTTGGTCCGCCAGTCCGGGGACGGCTCCTACTTCGTCGGCTGTGACGGCTTTCCGGATTGTCGGTTCACGCTGCCGCTGCCGAGCACGGGCGAGCCGCTGGTGCTCGAGGACGTCTGTGAGGAGCACGACACCAACCACGTGAAGATGCTCGCCGGCCGGGACACCTTCGTCCACGGCTGCCCGCGGTGTGCGGCCGCCGAGGCCGACGACAGCGACGACGAGGTGGTCGGCCCCTGTCCCGAGTGTGGCGGCGCTCCCCCCGAGGCGCGACAGAACGGGGACAGCGGGGCCGCCGAAACGGACGGCGGGAGGCTCGCGATCAAACACCTCCGCTCCGGCTCGCGGCTGGCCGGCTGTACCCGGTATCCGGACTGTGAGTACTCGCTGCCCCTGCCCCGCAACGGCGAGATCGAGGTGACCGACACCTACTGCGAGGAACACGACCTCCCCGAGCTGGTAGTCCAGGACGGCGACGACCCCTGGGAGCTCGGCTGTCCGGTCTGCAACTATCAGGAGTACCGTGCCGAGCAGGCTGTCGACGACCTGGAGGACCTGGACGGGGTCGGCTCCGCCACCGCCGAGAAACTCGAGTCGGCCGGCGTCGCGTCCCCGGGTGACCTCGAGGAGGTCGACCCCGAGGCGGTGGCCGACGACATCCAGGGTGTCTCCGCCGACCGCCTCCGTGAGTGGCAACAGCAGGTCGCCTGACGGCCCCGCCACCGTCTGGACCGTGGCCGACCTGTCGGACGCGGGCGTTTCTCCCCGGCGGTGTACGTCAACTCGTGACACCCGACACGGCCGCGCAGGTCTACGACCACGAGGCCACGGGCTGCGGGCGTCTACCGGTGTCTCGCACAGTGGCCGGCCGCTCTCGAGACGGGGTGGACGGCGGTGACGGGCGACGACGACGCGCTGGTGGCCGCCTGCGAGGAGGGCGACCGGCTCGTCGATGACTTTGTCGACCGGCTGGCCGACACGCCGCGGACGGCGCCGGCGGACCCGCTATTCGTGGCGGCCGGTGACAGCGACCGCCCGGTTGGTGTTCAGGAGAACGGACTGGGTGACGCTGCCGAACAGCACCTTCCCGGCGGGGCTGCGCTTGCGCCCGCCCATCACGATGAGGTCGGTGTCGATGGTGTCGGCCAGGTCGAGGATGCCGTCGGCGGGCGGGACATCGGCCTCGCGGACCGCCGTGCTGATGCCCGCGTCCTGGAGATAGTCACGCACCTCGCGGACGGCCCTGACCCGCGAGGGGGTGGCCATCGGCTCCGGCAGGTCCGACCCCTCGGTCTGGAGGACGTGGGTCAGCGCCGCCTCCACCTCCTCGTTCGCCCGTGGGAGGGCCTCGATAAATTCCGCCTGTGACAGGCCGCGTTCGGGGTCGTCGTCGATCGGTGCCAGTACCTGATACATGGACTCCGTTTCGCCGATGCGGCAATTAAAACCCCGGTTCCGGTGCCAGCAGCCAGACACACGGCGGTTCTGCGAGTCACGGCTCCGTTCCGGCCGGCAAAGACCGGGCTTAAGTCCGGGCCGCCCCCACCCGAGTCTATGGACGACCGTACATACGCAGCCGACGCCGAGCCCGACACGGACGCGACTGTCGCCGGCTGGGTCAACGAGGTCCGCGACCTCGGCGGCATCGCCTTCCTCATCCTCCGGGACGCCTCCGGGACGATTCAGGTGAAATTCGAGAAAGACGGGATGGACGACAGCCTCGTCGAAACCGGGCTGGGTGTCCACCGGGAGAGCGTCGTCCGGGTGACGGGTGCGGTCGAGGCGGAGGAGCGGGCGCCGACGGGTGTCGAGGTCGTCCCCGACTCGGTCGAGGTGGTCGCGGAGGCCGACCCCGAGCTTCCCCTCGACCCGTCGGGGAAGGTCGACGCCGACCTCTCGACCCGGCTCGACAACCGCACACTCGACCTCCGGAAGACAGAGGTAAAGGCTGTCTTCGAGGTCCGCGCGGAGATGTTGCGGGCGGTTCGCGAGCAGTTTCGCGACCTCGGCTGCACGGAGATCAACACCCCGAAGATCGTCGCCACCGGCACCGAGGGCGGGACGGAGCTGTTCCCGGTGACCTACTTCGGGCGGGAGGCCTTTATGAACCAGAGCCCCCAGCTGTTCAAGCAGTTGATGGTCGGCTCCGGGCTGGAGCGGGTCTTCGAGGTCGGCCCGATCTTCCGCGCCGAGGAGCACAACACCCCCCGTCACCTCAACGAGGCAACGAGTATCGACTTCGAGTCCGCCTTCTACGACCACACGGACGCGATGGACGCCTGCGAGGCGGTCGTCCGGGCGGCCTACGAGGGGGTCGCCGAGCACTGCCAGGACGAACTGGAGACACTCGGCTACGAGGACTTTGCGGTTCCCGAGGCCGACTTCCCCCGGCTGAGCTACCGGGAGGCAATCGAGCGGGTCAACGCCACCGGCGAACTCGACGAGCAACTCGGCTGGGGCGACGACCTCTCGACGGAGGCCGAGCACGCACTGGGCGAGGCTGTTGGCCGTCACTACTTCGTCACCGACTGGCCAAGCGAGGTCAAGCCCTTCTACATCAAGGACCACGACGACGACCCCGAACTGTCGACGGGCTTTGACCTGATGCACCCCTCTATGGAGCTGGTTTCGGGCGGGCAGCGTGAACACCGCCACGAGCACCTGATCGAGGGGTTCGAGCAGCAGGGGCTGGAGCCCGAGGCCTTCGA
>CAZQZE010000258.1:0-3432 GCA_964597715.1 uncultured Halobacteriales archaeon | reverse complement strand
GCGCTGTAGTCCGGCGGCTGCGCCACGTTCCAGTTCTGTGGGTAGGCCCAGACGAACAGCACGGCCGCCACCAGACAGACCCCCGACCCGACCACAGCGAGGTACAGCATCCGTCTGTCGACCGGCAACAGCACGACGACCCCCGAGAGGAGGGCCGGCAGCCCAACCGCGGCCGCGACGGCAGCAACCTCCCGGACGGCGAACATCGACGACGAGTCCGGCGGCAGCGTCGCGCTGTACAGAAATGTGATAACGCCCATCGCGGCCAGCCCTAACCCGACAAAAAAGACACCAAACCCTGCGTAGACGTCGATAGCCCGGTCCGGGGTTCCGATGTAGTCCCGATAGTACGAGAGGAGTCTCCCCGTGTCGTTCGACTGGCTCATAGGTTGGTATGCTGGCTGAACTGTAATTACTGTTCCCCCCTGTCGCCAGGGGTGGTGACGACTGACCCCGGCTACTTTTACCGTCTCCCCCGCGACGTACAACCTGATCACCAGTGGCTCCGGCGTGTCCTCGCTGTGGCTCCGACCTCGCAACGCTCGCACTCTCGGAGACCGAGACGGTCACGTGTGAAGCCTGTGGCTACGCCGGGGTCGAAGCGGACCACACCGGTGAGCCGACCGCCGCCGAGAGCTGGGAGGAGGCGCTCGAGCGGTTCCAGACCACCGAGTAACAATGCCAACGATCAGGATCACCGACGACCAGCACGACCGTATCGAGAGGCTCCGGACGGAGCTCTCGGAGACCCAGACCGGCCCGTACGCCTCTGTCAACCCCGGTGACGTGCTCGCCTATCTGTTAGACCTCGCCGACGAGGCCGACGACCCCGAGCGACGAGCCGACCTCGACGACCACACGCGGGTCACAGACGACGGTTCTCGGCCGGCCTTCCCCCGTGCGCAACTCGAACGACAGCTTCGCGCGCGCAACCGGAAACACGGCGACGAACAGGCCACCGAGATGGACCTGTACACGATCGCCGCCGAGTACGACATCGCGGGCCGCAGCAACATGACCAAGCCCGAACTCGTCGACGCGCTGCTCGAGGAGACCGAGCGGCTGTACGCCGACCCGTTTCACTGGGTGGATATCGACTTTCAGGGCGCCGACCGGGAGACCGAGGACCCGGCGGCCGAGGACGACGGCGGGGACACAGAGGCCTCCGAGGGCGACGCGACAGCCGGGGCCGACCGAGGGGGTAGCCCGGACGAGCAGGCCGACACCGGCGGGTCAGACCAGCTCACCGCGGCGCTGAATCTGCTCGAGACACACGACGACAAGTGGCGGCAGGCCGACGGTGACGCCCGATACGAGGTCGAACTCCCCGACGGCGGCGTCCAGACTGCACGCACCAAGGACGACATCCGGGCGGTCCTGTTCAAGCATTACTGACTGTGAGAGCCCTCGAACGCCTCGGGTCGTGGCTGACCCGCACCCTCGGAGGGGCGGACGACTCCGCCGACGAGGCCCGGGAGGACAGTGATACCGGCGCGGACGACGACGAAGGGCTCGACCCCTCGGGGGCGACCGAGACGCGAACGACCGGACAGGACGACGCAGTTACCGCGCTTCGCGAGACCCGCCGCGGCCGGGAGGCAGCGAGCGACCCTGGCCCGGCCGCGGGAACCGACGACCGGGACGAGGGGTGACCGCCTCGACGGTGACCGTCAGGTCCGGGATAGCCTCCCGGACCGCGTGATAGAAGGCCACAAGCCCCTCGAAGCCGTCTGTATCGGCCCCGTGGAGGGGCAGGGTCCCGCTGTCGGGATACTGTCCGTGGGTCTCGGGGGTGTTGTGACACTCGTCCGACTCCCGGAGGACGGCGCTGTCGGACCCGGACACACGCCACCGACCCCACCTCACCGTCCCGGCGGCGCGCCCCGGCTACAGGGTCCTGCCGTGATACCCGTCGGGGGTCACTCCAGCGTCACCGCGGTCCCGTAGGCGATCACCTCGGAGCCGGCGTTGGCGACCGAGGAGGTCTCCATCCGGACGTTGACCACGGCATCAGCACCCATCGACCGGGCGTCCGCCTCCATCCGCGAGAGCGCCTGGTCGCGGGCCTTCGTCAGCAGTTCGGAGTAGGCCTTTAGTTCGCCGCCTGCGAGATTCCGGATACTCTGGGTGATGTCCCGGCCGACGTTACGGGCCTCGACAGTGTTCCCCCGTGCGATACCGAGCACCTCGTCGACCGCCTCGCCCGGTATCGTCTCGGTAGTGACCAGTTCCATACCGTCATTTTCGGGTGCGCTCACTTCAACACACGCCCACGGAATACGCCCACAGCGGGGCCCCCAGTCGACCGCCGCGGGCTTCCACCCTGCTCGCACAGCCGAGATACAGTTAATATACGCGTGTCCTGGGGATATATTGCAGTGGGGGGAACTGATGCAAGACGAGTCACAGTTAGACGGACGACGAGTCGAATCGCTCTCGAAGATGTCGCGCCGACGGGCACTTGGACTGCTGGGGACGGCCAGTTTCGCCGGCCTGTCGGGTGTCCCCGCGAGCGCAAAGAACGGCAACGGCAACGGGAACGGACAGGGCAACGACGGCCAGGCGACGGCGGATATCAACGTCCTGCCGAACCCGAACTTCATCACGAATGCCCGAGACGAGACACCGCCGTTCGACGACGACACGCCGCTGTTCGACCCGGGCCCGGTGTCAGTCCCGCTGAACGAACTCCTCGAGGGGAGTGAGGAGTACGACGCCGAGCTGTTCCGGTCGCTGAACGACGGGAAACACCAGATTGTCGAGCCACCCGAAGGATACGACCGCGAGGCGGGCTACGACGACTCCTGGGAGCCGGTCACCTGGGGGGAGTACAGTGCGGTCGGCGGACAGGCAACAGTTGGCGGGGTCAAGCCCGACAACGGGAACGGAAACGGCAACGGCACCGGCAACGGTGGCGACACGGGGACCCGTGTCAACGTCAGCGTCAGTGACGGCATCCCGAACGGCCAGTACACCGTCTGGGTCGTGAAATTCGCCGCGCTGAGCGATGACAGCGGCCTCGGTCCCGACGACCCGTTCGTCACGCCCGCCGGCAACGGCCTCGTCGGCTTCCACAACCTCGGGCAGAAGTTCGGCGACGACGGCGATTCCGAGAACGACTTTACCGTCAACGCGCAGGGCAACGGTGACATCCACGTCTTCACGGAGGGTGGGGAACTGTCCGGTGTCCCCGGTTTCCGCCCGCTCGAAGGCGAGGACATCGACGACCCGGTCGCGGACGGTCCCGTGCCGTTCGTGGGCGAACCTGGGGACTACGACCAGGACGACGAGGACCTGATTCGCATCAGCAACGACCTCCGCGAGGAGGACGAGGTCCACCTTGTCGGCGCCTACCACTACGACGACCAGACCTGGGGTGTCTACCCCGGCCCCTGGCACGTCAACCACTTCAGCGCCGTCTTCCGGTTCTGA
>CAZQZE010000257.1:0-3436 GCA_964597715.1 uncultured Halobacteriales archaeon | reverse complement strand
CCGAGGTCACCATCGACAACCTCGCGGAGGGTGTCGAGATGGCCGCAAACGGCGAAGAGGTCCAGTACTCCGGGGCCTCCTCGGCGGTCGACTTCGACGACCAGGGCGACCTCCAGGCCGGAACCTACGAGCTCTGGGGGTTCGACGACAGCGAGTCCGGCATCAACCGCATCGACCTCGTCGACGTCGAGCGGAGCCAGGCGATCAACCCCGGCAACTGACCGGTCGGCACGCGACCGCGGGCCGTGCGCACCGGTTTTTGTGAGCGGCCAGCGGGCGTCCAGCAACAGCCCTGGCTCGGCCCGGACTGGGCTGGAGCCGACGGTGTAGGTGTGGGCTCAGCCGCCGAGAAAGTCCTGACGGACCTGTTCGTCGGCGAGCAGCGCCTCGCCGGTGTCGACGTAGCGGTTCTCTCCGTTGACCAGGACGTACCCGCGGTCACAGTGCCGGAGCGCGGCCTTTGCGTTCTGTTCGACCATCAGCACGGCGGTGCCCGACTCGACGACCCGGTCGACCCGCTCGAACATCTCGTCGACCAGGTCGGGTGCGAGGCCGGCGCTCGGCTCGTCCAGCAGGAGGAGTTCGGGGTCGAGCATCAGCGCCCGGCCCATCGCGAGCATCTGTCGCTGGCCGCCCGACAGGGTCCCGGCCTTCTGTGTGGCGCGTTCCCGGAGCACCGGAAACCGGTCGTAGACGCCTTCGAGGGTGTCCTCGGGCACCGTATCGAGGATGTACGCACCCATCTCGAGATTCTCCTGTACCGACAGCGGCGGAAAGACGTTGTCGGTCTGTGGGACGTAGCCGACCCCCTCGTGGATGATCTCCTCGGGCTCCATTGCTGTGATGTCGGTCGTATTGAGGGTGATCGTCCCGCCCATCCGGTTTGTCAGGCCGAACACCGACTTCATGACTGTCGACTTGCCCGCGCCGTTCGGGCCGACGATGGTGACGTACTCGCCGGCCTCGACGCGCATGTCGACGTCGGTCAGCACCTGAAGGTCGCCGTAGCCGGCCGAGAGTCCCTCGACTTCGAGGAGGCTCACACCACCTCACCCCCCAGGTACGCCTCAATAACCCGCTCCTCGGACCTGACCTCGTCGGGGGAGCCGGTCACCAGTGTCTGTCCCTGGTGCATCACGATAACCCGTTCGCAGTGCTCCATGATCAGGTCCATATCGTGCTCGACGAGCAGGAAGGTCCGGCCACGGTCCCGGAGGTCCTCGAGTCGGTCGAGGAGGTCCTGCTCCAGCGAGGGGTTCACCCCCGCAAAGGGCTCGTCCAACAGTAGCACCTCGGGGTCGAGCATCAGTGCCCGGGCCAACTCCAGTAGCTTTCGCTGGCCGCCCGACAGTGTCCCGGCCTCCTCCAGGGCGAGGTGGTCGATATCGAAGAACTCGAGCATCTCCCACGCGCGCTCGAACAGCTCCTCCTCGTCGCGCTTGACGCCGCTGCGTGGACCCGGGAGGATCGACCGCCAGGCGGCCTCCCCGCGCTGGTTTTTCGGCGGTAACATCATGTTCTCGAGGACGGTCATGGTCTCGAACTCCCGGGCGATCTGGAAGGTCCGGACGAGCCCGCGCGAGGAGGTCTCGTAGGGCGCCCAGCCGGTGATGTCCTCGCCGTCGAAGGTGACCCGCCCCGCGTCCGGCTCGATGGCGCCGCTGATGACGTTGAACGTCGTCGACTTCCCGGCGCCGTTCGGGCCGATGAGCCCGGTGAGCGTCTCCGGTTCGACATCGAAGGAGACGCCGTCGAGCGCGGTCACCCCGCCAAAGCTCTTTGCCACACCGTCGACGGACAGGATCGGGTCGGCCTCGGCGGTATCGGCGTCGGTGTCGGTGCTGGCGACGGTCCCGCCGTCACTGTCGGTCGCGTCCGCCTCGGGGGGCCGGCTCAATCCGCGTCACCCCCTTGTGACTTTTCGGTCTGGTCCTGCCGACGGTTCGCGACCCGCCCCTCGAGGTCGATACTCGAGGCCACCTCCCGGCGGTCCCCGAACAGCCCCTGGGGGCGCCGTTTCAGCAGCCAGATGAGCACCAACCCCGTCAGCACGACCCTGAGTGCGCTGGTCTGGTCAAAGACGTACAGCAGGGCCGGGTCGATGTTCCCGCCCCCAAGCGCGCTCAGCACGTCGGGGAAGGTGGGGGCGGTCCCGGACAGCCCGACGAACTCGTCGACGACCCGGCGGATCTGGGCCGGCCCCTCCAGCACCAGCCCGACAAAGAGGATACTCCCGACGACCGTGCCGGTGTTCGAGCCGGCGCCGCCGATGATGACGGCAATCCAGATAAAGAAGGTGAGCTCGGGGAGGAACCGGCCGGGGGTGATGTAGCCGCTACTGGTGCCCTGCCAGACGATCCCCAGCAGGCCGAGGATCGCACAGCCGATGACGAACGCGCGGATCTTGAACGAGGCGGTGCGCTTTGCGAGTGACTGTGTGGCCTCCTCGTCGTCGCGGATCCCCTTCAGGACGCGGCCAAACGGCGAGGCCGACAGCCGGGCGATCAGCCAGTAGGTGCCGACCAGGACCGCAAGCAGCACCAGAACATAGCTCCAGTCGGGGACGACCCGGCCGTCAATCCCGAAACCCTCGACGGCGGCGACGACCGGCTGGCCGGTCGTCTCGAAGAAGTCCCGGACCGGGTTCGAGAACGTCCGGATCCCCCGGCCGCCGCCGGTCCCGAAGGTCCACCCGAAGGCCGTGACCTCCTGGAGTTCGGAGGACTTGAACGTGATCCGGACAATCTCGGCAAAGGCCAGCGTGACGATCGCAAAGTAGTCGTCCCGGAGCCGCAGCGAGGGGAGTGCGGCGACGTAGCCGGCCGCGGCGGCCGCGAGCACCCCGGCGACGACGGCAAGTGCGAGCGGCACCCCAAAGCCCGGCAGTGACCCGGTGGGGTTCTGCCCGGCGACCGGGCGAGAGAGGATCGTAGCGGTGTAGACGCCGATGGCCATGAACCCGACGACCCCGATGTTGAATAGCCCGCTGTATCCCCAGTGGAGATTCACCACCAGAGCTGCGATCCCGTAGACCACGATCAGGAAGGTGAGTCGGCGCAGGGAATTAAGCTGGCCAAACAGGTCGTAGCCGAGCAGGAAACCGACGAACAGGTAGAGTGCGTAGACGACACCGAGGGTGCCAAAGATCTTGACGATATCACGCGCCCAGTATGCGGCCAGGACGTCCGGGAGCCGCCGGGCAATAGGGTCGGCTGTACGCTCGCTCACAGCGAGTCACCCCCGAAGATGCCCGACGGCCGGGTGAGAAGAACGGCGATCATGACGGCAAAGCCGACCGCCTCGGCGAAACTGGCCGGGATCCAGACCTGCGAGACACGGGTCACCAGCCCGATCAACACGCCGCCGACGATGGCGCCGTACACCGAGCCGATCCCGCCCATGATGACGCCCGCGAACACGAGCAGGAGGAGCGTCC
>CAZQZE010000256.1:0-3476 GCA_964597715.1 uncultured Halobacteriales archaeon | reverse complement strand
CGACCGGTGACCTCGTCAGGGCGCTCGAACCCGGACTGCTCCTGCTCGTCCCGCTCGGTATGCTCCTTGTCTGTGGGTTCTACACCGCTATCCGGTGTGACGTCTCGACGTCGAAGACGGGGGCCGTGGCAGGGGCGAGTGTCGTGGTCGGCTATCTCCTGCTCGTGGTCGTCGCCGTCGCCGCCCTCACCTGGAATCTCTCGCTTGCGGTGTTCAGCCTCACGGTCACAGCCCGGAACTGCGTCCGTCGGGGTCGCCACGCATATGTAGCCACACACCGTAGCGATGGACGTGACGACGGTTGCGCCCGACGGCGCCGCTCCTCAGGTCCGCCAGGCCGAGCGCGCCGACCTGCTCGCGGTCCACCGGATCGAGAAGTCCGCGTTTCCACAGCCGTGGCCCTTCGACGCCTTCGAGCGGTATCTCGGCGAGCCGGGCTTTCTGGTCGCCACCCCGCCCGCCGACGACCGCGTCGTGGGCTACGTCGTCGGCGACTCGGTTCCAAACCACGGCCGACCCCTGGGGCACATAAAGGATATCGCGGTCCGCGAGAGCCACCGCGAGTGTGGGGTCGGGACCACGCTCCTGGAGCGGGCGATGGGTGTGCTCCAGGCGGCAGGTGCCTCCTCGGTGAAACTCGAGGTCCGCGAGGGCAACCACAACGCGCGGCGGCTCTACCGCGAGCACGGCTTCGAACACCGCCGGACCATCCCTCGCTACTACAGCGACGGCGAGCACGCGCTGGTGCTGGTTCGGTCGCTCTGAAACGCCTTTGTGGCTCGGCCGTCTTGTGCCGGTATGGGCTATGCCTGCCCGGTCTGTGAGGACCCCCAGTCCGACGCGACCCACCTCGCGAACCACCTCGCCTTCACTGCCATGCTCCGCGGTGGCGAGCACGGCGAGTGGCTCGACGACCACGTCCCCGGGTGGGGTGACCTGGACGAGACGGAACTCGGCGAGCGGGTCGCCGGCCACGCCGAGGCGGTGGAGTTCCCGCAGGTCTTCGAGGACACGACCGACCGCGGCCCGGGCCACGAGCACACGGGCGGCCACACAGCACACACCGATTCCGGCGACCTCCCTGCCGGTGCCGAGGCGCTCGAAGGCGAGACTGTCGACGAGGCGGCCCGCGAGGCCATCGCCGAGGCCCGCGAGATGACACGGAAGCGGCGCGAGCGCGCCGACGTGGCCGAGACCGACGGCGAGACCGGCGGCGGGGACGAGGAGACGGGAGCGGAAACGGAATAGGGCTGCCGGTCAAAGCGGGGGTATGGAGACGGAGGGGCTGTTCGCGCCGGAGACGGCCGCCGAGGTCCGCGAGCGGTACGACTCGCTCGAACCGACGGCGGAGACGACGGTCAAGCAGGTCGCGAAGGCCATGGAGTTCGGCTCCGAGGAGTACGACGAGCGCGTCACCGAGGCGGTGGTCGAGACGGCACAGGAGGTGCTCTTTGCCGCTCTGCTCGCGGTCCAGGTCGGCGACCGCGCGGCCTTCGAGGGGTGGCGCGCCGAGCACGAGGACTGGACGGTCGTCGAGTTCGGGGGCGAGCACACCGACCGGGCGGTCTGGCACGCCGCACCCGTCACGGAGACGGTCGTCGTCACCGGGTTTTACGAGCAGCGACAGGCCGCGGTCGGGACACTGCGCCGGCAGGCCTTTGGCCGTATCTACAGCGAGGTGGTTCGATGCGCCGGGTGACGAAAACCGCCATCTACGCCATCTTCGCGGTGGTGGTCGTGCTCCTCGCGCTGGGCGCGCTGCCGGGGCTGCTGAAAAGCGGCGACCCCTACTATCTGACCGCCACCGCCGCCGCCCCGGCCGGCAACGTCACCCCGTTCAACGCGAGCGAGGTGACGGGCAACCGCTTCCCCTACACTACGGCGGCCATAGAGCGGGCGAGCCCCGGCGGGTTGGGCCGCTCTGACCCCTACTGGCGGGGGCCGGCCGGCTTCAAGGGCGCGTTCACACACTCGCCGTTCGACGAGGAGAACGCGCTCGACCGGCAGTACGCCGACGCCAGCGTCGACGACAGCGTGTACACCCGCCACGACGGGACCGTCTACCGGCTGACGGTCGTCCAGGAGGCCGAGGGATGACGGGTGACCGGAGTGACCCGGCGGCCACAGACGAGGCTGGGGTGCCCGACGAGTGGCCCGTCATCGAGTCCGTAACGGAGTACGACACCCCCTGGTACACCGGGGGGTACGACCTGGTCGAACAGCCCGACGGCTCGCGCAAGCGGTACTACTGGGCCGAACTCCCGGCGGCGGTGGTGGTGCTCGCAGTCGCCGACAGACAGGTGGTCCTCGTCGAGCAGTACCGCCCGACAGTCCAGGAGCGACACCTCGAACTGCCGGCCGGGGTCGTCGAGGACGGGGAGTCCTACACCACGGCCGGCGCGCGGGAGTTGCGCGAGGAGACCGGCTTCGACGCCGCCGGCGTCTCACTGCTGGAGGAGTTTTGGGTCGCGACGGGCGTGATGCGCCACCGCCGGGGGATCGTCTTTGCGGAGGGGCTCGAACCTGTCGGGACCGACCGCGGCGACAGCGAGTTCCTCTCGGTGCGGACGGTCCCCGTCGACGACGCGCTGACCGTGGCCCGGCGCCAGCCCGCCCACGACGCCACCATCGAGGCGGTCCTGCTGGCCCGCGAGGAGGGGTTGCTGTAGCGGGGCCGGCCGACAGGCCACCGGCCCGGCCAGGAACCGACGCCGTCGTGGCGGGGTCAGGGAGCGTCAGGGCTTTGGACCGCGCACTCACATGGCCTGGCATGGACGGAGAACTCACCGCACGGGACCTGGAGGACCTGCTGGTCGAGTCGGACCCGATGGTCGTCGATGTCCGCGACGAGCAGTCCTACCGGGCCCGGCACATCCCCGACAGCGAGCACGTCCCCTTCACGGAGATCCCGAAGGCAAGCGACCAGATCGCCCAGGCGGACCACGTCGTGACGGTCTGCTACGAGGGGATCGCGAGTGCGAAAGCCGCCCGCCTCATCGCCTCACACAAGGACTTCGACGGGGTCGTCGAGAACCTCGCCGGCGGGATGGACGCCTGGGAGGGGCCGGTCGACAGCGACGGGGGCGCGAGTGACGACACCTCGGACCCGCCGTTTTAGACAGGGGCCAGACGGCCGGGGACAGGGGTACGGAAACGGTGGCTCGGCGTCAGGTCTCATCACAAGGGGCTGAGCGGGGGTAACGTCTCGTCATCGCCACCATCCGTGCTGGTCCGCGGACGGACAAAAACGCCGGGGTCGGCGCCGGCTCAGGTGCCGTGTTGCCAGGAGTCCATGTACTCGCGTTGCTCGTCGCTCAGCGAGTCGTAACCCACACCCTCGGCAGCCAACTTGATGTCGGCCACCTCACGGTCGACCGCGTCGGGGACGTCGTGGACACCGGGCTCGTAGTCGCCCGCGAGCAGTTCCTCGACACAGAGGGCCTGGACGCCGAAGCTCTGGTCCATCACCTCGACAG
>CAZQZE010000255.1:0-3483 GCA_964597715.1 uncultured Halobacteriales archaeon | reverse complement strand
GACAGAGTTCGACCATCCCCTCCATCCCGTTGTCGTTGTCCCACTCGAGTTGGGGCTCGAAGCCGAGGTCGAGGTCGTAGTCGGGGTCGAAGCGGAGGTGGTCGGTCATCTCGACGGCGACTGCGCGCTCGGGAACGCCCGGCTCGGGCTCGCGGTAGCCGACCACCTGTCCGGGGTTGAGCAGCCAGTCCGGGTCGAAGGCCTCCTTCAACGACAGTGAGAGGTCCCAGACCCGCTGGCCGTACAGCTTGTGATTCCACCGGCTGCGCGCACGCCCGTCACCGTGTTCGCCGGAGACACTGCCGCCCTGTTCGACCACCAGGTCCGTCGCCTTCTCGGCGATACCCTGCATCGTCTCCACGCCGTCGACGGTCTTCGTGTCGACCAGCGGGCGGATGTGGAGACAGCCCGGGCCGGCGTGGCCATAGAAGCTTGCGGTCGACCCCTCCTCGGCGAGCAGGTCCTGAAAGCCGGCGACAAACTCCGGCAGCTGCTCCGGGGGGACCGCGGCGTCCTCGATGAAGCTGATGTGTTTCTCGTCGGTCGTGCGCCCCAGCAGGATCGGGAGGCCGCTCTTGCGGAGCTTCCAGAAGCGGTCCCGGTCGGCCTGGTCGTGGGCCTCCGCGGCTGCCGTCGCGTGGACCGGCGCGTCGGTCGTCTCCGCGGCCGCCTCGGCGGGACTCGCCGCCGTCTCCGTCCCTGGCGCGCGGTCCGAAAGCATGTTCGCGACCGTCTGGCGGCCCTCGTCGTCGCTGTCGGCGTAGAACTCGACGAGCAGGACCGCACCCGTCCCCGCCGCGACCATCTCCTCGACGAGTCCGCCGAACTCCTCGGTGTCCCGTGCCAGGTCGAGCAGGACATCGTCGAGCACCTCGACGGCCGCCGGGTCGTGGGCGACAATCGGCGCGACGTCCGCGGCCGCATCCAGCAGCGTCTCGTACTGTAACAGCGCCACCGCCTTTGTCTCGGGGACCGGCTCCAGCGAGACGGTCGCCTCGGTGACGATAGCGAAGGTCCCCTCGCTGCCGGCCAGCAGTCGGGCCAGGTTGACCGTCCCCGTCGCCGCCTCCTCGACCAGTCTGTCGAGGTTGTACCCCGAGACGTTTCGCTTGAGGTCCGGGTAGGCGTCCTCGACAGTCTCGCGCTCGTCGAGGACCCGGGCGACCGCGGCGTAGACCCGCGCCTCGGTGGTACCCTCGGGGTCCGCCCGCTCGCGGAGGTCCTCGACCGATAGCTCGCCGAACTCCGTCACTGTCCCGTCGGCGAGGACCACCTCACAGGACTCGATGTACGCGTCCGTCTTGCCGTACTGGAGGGAGTGCGAGCCTGTCGAGTTGTTGCCGATGGCGCCACCTAGCGCGCTCTTGTCCCCCCACGCCGGGTCCGGGGCGAACTTGAGGCCGTGTTCGGCGAGCGTGGCGTTGAGGTCACCGAGATAGACGCCGGGGCCTGCGCGCGCGGTCCGGGCTGCCGGGTCGACCTCGTGGACCCGGTCCATGTGCTGGGTAAAGTCCAGGACCACGGCCTCGTTGACCGTCTGGCCGGCGAGGCTGGTCCCACCCCCGCGCGGAAGCACCGGGACGTCACGGTCGGCACACAGCGAGACCACGGCCGCCACGTCCGCGGTCGAGCGCGGGAAGACGACCCCGACCGGTGTCACCTCGTAGGCGCTGGCGTCGGTGGCGTACAGCTGGCGCGAGTACTCGTCGAAGCGTACCTCGCCGTCGACGCGCTCCTCGAGCGCCGCGACGAGGTCGGGGCGCGTCTCCGCCCCGCCCTGGTAGTTGTAGTCGGCCCGGGGGTCAGCGGCCGGGCCGGAGCCTGCGTCGTCAACACCCATACTCACGGGTTCGGCCCCGGCCGGAATAATCCATCGCAGTCCCACCCGGGTGCCCTCGCGGCCGCCGATACACGCCCGGTCTGTCCGCTCAGCCGGCAGTGAGCTTCGTGGCCGCGTCCGACGGTTTTACAAACCATGAGACAAGTGATATGAGTGTTATGGTGCAGAAGATCGACAGACGTGACGTTGTCAGGGGAATCGGTGTCGCCGGCCTGCTCGGACTGGCCGGCTGTGCCGGCGGCGAGGGAACCGACGAACCAACTGACAGCGGCGGGGACTCCGGCGGTGACGACTCCGGCGGCGATACCGACGACTCCGGCGGGGACGGTGGCACCGATACCGACGACTCCGGCGGGGACTCCGGCGGCGGGACGGTCGACCAGCTCAGGGTCGGCGTCCTCCAGCCGGTTACCGGCGACCTCGGTGACCTCGGCGAGCCGATTGCGAACGCGGGGGAACTCCCAGCGGCACAGCTAGAGGGGGCGGACCTCCCCTTCGAGATTGACGTCCGGGTCGAGGACACGGAAACAAACCCGGAGGTGGGCGTCAGCCGGGCACAGACGCTGGCCGATGCGGGGTATCCGTCGATTACGGGTGCGGCGTCGTCTAGTGTCACGATCCAGGTTGCCCTCGACGTACTCTTCGAGGAGGAGGTCGTCGGCATCTCCCCGGCGAGCACGTCACCGGACATCACCGAACTCGACGGGCGGTTCCTGCTCCGGGTCGCGCCGACCGACGCTCTACAGGGGGTCGCGGCGGCGAGTCTCGCCGTCGAGGAGCGCGGCTTCGGGACCGCGGGGACGTTCTACCTGAACAACGCGTACGGCCAGGGGCTCAACGACGCCTTTGTCTCGAACTTCCAGGACCTCGGGGGGGAGGTGGTCGCACAGTCCTCCTTCGAGCCCGAGCAGCCGTCCTACGACTCCGCGCTCGGAACCGTTCTCTCCGAGGAACCGGACATGCTGTACGTCGTCGGGTATCCGGCCAGCGGCGAGCAGATCTTCCGGGACTTCTACGAGAACTTCGACGCCGGCCAGTACACCGTCATCGTGGCCGACGGGATGCAGAGCAACGACCTTCCGGGCGACGTGGACAACCCCATGGAAAACGTGATCGGGACGGCGCCGGCGGCGGTGGGTCCCGGCCGGGAGACGTTCGACCAGCTGTTCAGTGAGGAGTACGAGCTGGCGATGGACGCCGAGCCGGGCGTGTTCACCGCACAGGCCTACGACGCGACGGCGGTCCACATGCTCGCACAGGCCCGGGCAGGCGAACTCTCCGGGCCGGCAGTCGCCGACGAGGTCCGCCCGGTCACGAACCCCGGCGGCGAGGTCGTAACCCCGGAGACCCTCGCCGACGGGCTTCGGCTGGCCGCCGAGGGTCAGGAGGTCGAGTATCGGGGCGCCTCGAGCACGGTCCAGTTCGACGAGAACGGCGACCTCGCCGCTGCGACGTTCGACATCTTCCAGTTCAGCGCCGACGGGTACACCGTGACCGACCAGGTCGACCTGTAACCCCGGTCGGGTGAGCGACCGCTCACCCGCCGAGGAAGTCCTGGCGAACCTGCTCGTTTGCCAGTAACGCGTCACCGTCGTCCTCGTAGCGGTTCTGCCCCTGGACGAGCACGTACCCCCGGTCACACC
>CAZQZE010000254.1:0-3542 GCA_964597715.1 uncultured Halobacteriales archaeon | reverse complement strand
GAGCGGCGCGGGTGTCGGCCGCACCGAGGACGGCTTCATCATCATGGTCGACGGCACCCTGCCGCCGGCCCGGGCGCGTGTCGAGGTGACAGAGGTCCACTCGAACCACGCCCGGGCGGACGAACTCGAGCGCCTCCCGGAGGAGGCCGAAGACGACGACGAGGACGACGACGAGGGCGCCGAGACGGCCGAGGAGAACACCACCGACGAGGCGGCGGGTGACGGCCGGCCGAGCCTGGGTAGCCGGGACGACTTCTGGGGCAGCTGAGGGCCGGACACCCGGCGGCCACCTTTTTGTTCTCGCACCCGTCGGCGGAGGCATGGACCTGGGACTTGCGGACAGGACGGCACTGTGTACGGCAGCCAGCAGCGGTCTCGGGCTGGCAAGCGCGCTCGCACTCGCCCGGGAGGGGGCAAACGTGGCCGTCTGTGGCACCACACCCGACCACGTCGAGGCGGCCCGGGCGGAACTGGAGGCGGCGGGCAAGGGGGGTGTCCTCGCCGTGGAGGCGGACATCACCGACCCCGACCACGTCGAGGCCTTCGTCGACGAGACCGTCGAGACGTTCGGCGGGCTCGACCACGTGGTGACGAGCGCCGGCGGGCCGCCGAGCGGGCCCTTTACCGCCACCGACGACAGTGACTGGTACGACGCCTACGATATGCTCGTGATGAGCGCCGTCTGGACGCTCCGGGCGGCCCGGCCACACCTGGTTGCGTCCGGCGCGGGGAGTGTCGTCGCCATCACCTCCCGGACGGTCCAGGAGGTCGGGGACGACCTCCTGCTCTCGAACGCCGTCCGCCGGGGTGTCATCGGGCTCGTCAAGACCGTCGCCCGGGAGTTCGCCCCCGAGGTGCGGGCAAACGCCGTGCTCCCGGGCGCCCACGAGACCGCCCGGATCGAGAATCTCATCGAGGCGGCCGTCGAGCGCGGCGACGCCGACAGCTACGAGGACGCCTACGAGTCCTGGGCTGCCGACATCCCGCTCGGGCGGGTCGGCGAGCCCGGCGAACTCGGTGACGTCGTAACCTTCCTCGCCAGCGAGCGCGCCAGCTACGTCAACGGTGCAACGCTGGCTATCGACGGCGGCGCGATGCGTAGCTGACGCGCCGACAGCGGGCGCGGGTCAGCAGACCGGCTTGGGGTTGATCCCCATCGACTCCAGCCGAGTGACATACTCCTCGTAGGCGGCCCCGACGACCGTCGTGGCAGCCGTCACGGCACTGTCGGGGTCGTCGTGTGGCTCCAGGGCGTCGAGTAACTCCCCGCGGAGCGTCCCGTACCCGTCGGATATCCCCCGGAAGAGACTCGCCGTCCCCGGGTCGGCCTGGCCGGTAAAAAAGCCGGTCGCCTGGCTCGCCTTCCCCTCGGCGACGAGGGTGTATCCCACGGCGGCCCCGAGTCGGTCGACCGCCGTCTCGTGCCCGCGAAACGACGCGACCAGGGCCGGCCGGTCGCCGGGCTCGTGGGCGGCGAGTTCGCCCACGATGTCGGCGTAGTGGTCGCGCTCGCGGTCGGCGGCGGCCGCGAAGGTGTCACCCCACCCGTCGAAGACCTCGGCAGCGTGATGGGTGGTGTCGGCCAGCGCCGTCAGGACGGCCTCACCCTCCATCTCCCCCTCGGTGTCGGCGTACAGTGACTTCGAGGAGCCCAGCCGGGAGAGTTCGGTCCTGTTCTCCGAGCGGACGCGGTCGACGAGGTCGGTCGGGTCCATACCCGTCACGTCGGCAGCCGGCGGCTTGTATGCGTCGCCGCGGAGCCGCGTGGGCGGCTCCACGGCGGCGACCGCACCCGCTGTCCCTGCCGGGTGACAATACAGGTATCAGGGCAGGTCCCGCGCAGGAAGTTAGTGTTTGCACAAATTTATTGTGCACACAACTGTACCTTCGGGGTAGATGGGTAGATGAGTGGACGATCATGTACCAGATACCGGGCGGGTGACGGCAACGGGGTGGGCCTGCCGTGGTAGCGACTATCCGACGGAGTATCGAGGCGGAGTACTGGGTCGTCGACGAGGAGGGTCGGCTAACCGAACCGGGGGCGCTCGTCGACGCCTCGCCGGGGGTCGAACGGGAGTTCGTCGAGCCGCTGTTGGAGGTAAAGACCACACCGTGTGAGACGACCACACAGCTGCGTGCGGAGCTGTTCGAGCGGGTCGGGCAGGTCCTGGAGCGGGCCGGAGAGCTCGGCAAGAGGCTGGTCCCGCTGGCGACACCGCTCAACGCGGGGGCGGTCCGGGACCTGCCGAGCGAGCGCACACGGGTTCAGGAACAGGTCGTCGGCGATGACTTCGAGTACGTCCGCCACTGTGCCGGCACCCACATTCACGTCGAGCAACTCCCGGGTCGGGTGGTCGACCAGGTCAACGCGCTCATCGCGCTCGACCCCGCGTTCGCGCTCGTCAACTCCTCGCCGTACTTCGAGGGCGAGTATCTCGCCGCCGGCGCCCGGTCGGAGCTCTACCGCCGGATGGCCTACGGTGACGTCTCACACCAGGGGCGGCTGTGGCGCTACGCGACCGACACCGACGAGTGGACCCGTCGACTGGAGCGGCGCTACGAGGAGTTTCTCACCGCGGCGCTCGAGGCCGGTGCCGACCGGCGGGCCATCGCGGCCAACTTCACCCCCGAAACCGCCGTCTGGACACCCGTGCAGCTTCGTGAGACCTTCGGGACCGTCGAGTACCGGTCGCCCGACACCACGCTACCCAGCCGGGCCGTCCAGCTGGCCGACGACATCGTGGGGGTCGTCGAACACCTCGCGAGGACCGGTCTCCGGGTCGGCGGCGCACCGGGGCTGACGGAGGATGGCGTGGTCGTCCCCGACTTCGGAACCGTCCTCGGCCACGTCGACACCGCCATCGAGGACGGCCTCGAGTCGGACTCGCTGCGGGCGTATCTCGACCGCATGGGATTCGACACCGACGCCTACACGCCGGTGACCCACGACCTTGACGGCCAGGAGAGGGTCACACGGGCAACGGCGCGGGACCGCCGGCTGGACTACGCTGCGCGTCTCGAGCAGGACCTCCAGCAGGTGGCCGTCGGCGACGACTGACACCGCTGTCACGGCTACCCTGGGCCGCTTTACCGCGAGAACTACCGGCCGTAACCGGTGTTACTGAGCGTCACAAAAAGAGGTCGGTAGTGTTCGGGTGGCGCCCTCGCCGTTCCGTCCCGAGGCTGACCCCTGCGTTTTGCTCAGTCGCCAGCCTCGCCTTTCTCGATGTCGGCGCCGACGAGATTCCCCCACTCGGTCCAGGACCCGTCGTAGTTGGCGGTGTCCTCGTACCCCAGCAACTCGTGCAGCGCGAACCACGCGACCGAGGAGCGCTCGGCGATGCGGCAGTACGCGATCGTCGTCTCGTCGCCGTCGATCCCGTCGTCGGCGTACAGGTCCTCCAACTCCTCGGCGGTCTTGAACGTGCCGTCGTCGTTGGTGACGGCGGCCCACGAGATGTTCTCCGCGCCGGGGATGTGACCGCCACGCTGGGCGGTCTCCTGCAGGCCCGGCGGGGCGAGGATCTCGCCGGAGTACTCCT
>CAZQZE010000253.1:0-3551 GCA_964597715.1 uncultured Halobacteriales archaeon | reverse complement strand
GTCACCTCGCCGTTGCTGTGTTCCACGCTGTTCCGGTAGAGGTTCTCGAACAGCTCCTGGAGTCGGCCCCGGTCGGCCCGGATAGCCCGCGTTGTGTCAGTGTCGAGTGTCGCCGACCGTGTCTCGGTCGTCTGCCAACCGCTGTCGGCCACGTCCGCGAGTGTGATAGCCTCAACCTCGGTCACCTGTCCGCCCTCTCGTGCTAACCTCAACAGGTCGTCGATGAGCGTCTGACCCCGGTCGACCGCGTCGGCCGCCTGAGCGAGAGCGTCGCTCTCACAGGTCTCCTGTGCCAGTTCGAGCCGGCCCTCGGCTACGGCGAGTGGACCCCGCAGGTCGTGGCTGACAACCCTGACGAACTCCTCTAAGCGCTCGTTCTGGCGTTCGAGGTCCCGCTCTCGCTCGGTTTGCTCGGTGATGTCACGACCGATTACGACGAACAGGTCCTCGTCCTCGATGTCGAGCCGTCTGACGTTGACCTCAACCGGCACTGTCGAGCCGTCGCGGCACTCGTAGGTGCCCGTGGCCTGCCGTCTGTCATCGGGGTCCATGTCCCGCCACAGCGTCCGTGCCTCATCGGGCGTGATGCCGGCATCGATATCCCACACCTTCATCTCCGTGAGTTCTGACTTGGCGTATCCGGTCGTCTCGGCGAGCTGTTGGTTCACGTCGAGGATGTTGCCATTGGTGTCGTGGATGTCGATCATATCCGGTGACCTGTCGAAGAGTGCCTCCAGACGGGCCGCCGTGTTCTCCAGTTGCCGTCGTTGCCGTTGTTCCTCCGTGATGTCCTGTATGCACCCCCGCATCACGCCACCGGACCCACGACTCCCCACCCGTTCACCCCGGGCAGCGACCCACCGCTGTCCGCCGTTGGCTGTGGCGAGTCGCACCTCCGTCTCGTACGGTTCGCCCGTCTCGACACACGCGTTGAACCGAGCGGCGAGCGGGCCGCGGTCCTCCGGATGCACGGCGTCGAGTGCCGCCTCGAGTGTGAGGTTCGCACCCGGGTCGAGGCCGTAGAGCCGGCGTATTCCCTCCGTTACGGTGAGTCTCTCACCCTCTGGGTCGTACTCCCACGCGCCGATGTCGGCCAGTTGCTCCACGTTCGTCATGAGCTCCTGGGCGTGTTCTCCCTCCCGTTCGCGCTCCGTCCGGGCGGTACTGTCGCGGCTGGTGACGACGTATCCATCGACAGCGGGGTCGTCGGACCGGCCGTTGCCGCGGGCCTCGACCCGGCGCCAGGACCCGTCTGCGTGCCGGAGGCGACACTCGAGTGGCTCTGTCCTGTCGTGGTCGGTGGCCCACCTCTCGAACGCCTCCCTGACCCCGTCGCGGTCGTCGGGGTGGATGTCGTCCCACCACCTGTTACCGAGTCTCTCCTCGGGGTCGTGGCCGAGAGCCCGCTCGAACGACGGGCTCAGATACTGGTACCGTCCGTCGGCATCGACGACCGAGATGATATCCTCCGATTCCCCGAGGAGTGCCCGGAACCGCTGTTCCTGTTCGCGGTGGTCGGTCAGGTCCCGGCCGATACCGACAAGTCCGGCTGGCTCTCCGTTCTCGTCGGTCAGGCGTGCCCCCCTGAACTCGTGGGGGAGACGCTCCCCGTCGGCGGTGAGCAGGTCCGCCTGGAGCGTCGCTTCGCCGTCTGTCAGCGTCGTCTCGACCGCCTCGGCAACCGTTTCGCGTTCGTCCTCGGGGAATAGCTCGAGTGCGGACATCCCCTCAAGTTCCGTCTCACTGTAGCCCGTCACATCGAGGCCCGTCTCGTTCCACCGGCGGAGCGTCCCGTCCACGTCTATCACATAGAAGAGGTCCTCCAGCGCATCGAGTGCTTGCTGGCCGATCCGCCGCTCCGTCTCGAGTTCCCGTTGTTGCTGTTGCTGCTCGGTGATGTCGTGGATAGCGCCCCGGATTACCGTCGTGCCTCCGCTGACTGTCGTCGGCGTGTATGTGATATTCAACAGCTGTTCGTCCCCGTCGGGGTGCTGGTAGCGCCAGGTCCCCTGTGTCTGCTCGCCGGTCCGGAGTGCTCGCTGGATCGTCTGCTGAATCCTCTCCCGGTCGTCCGGGTGGTAGTACTCCAGCCCGCCCTCGTGGCTGTGGCTCGCCTGCTCGGGTACGTTCAGTATCCGGCGGGCGCCGTCGGTCAGGACGACGTCGTCGGCCTCGAGGTCCAGTTCGAACCCGCCGGTGTCGCCGGCAAACTCGGTGAGCCGCATCAACTCCTCCTGGCGGGCGGCTCGTTCGGCGTCGCGTCGTGCTCTGACGGCGTTGCGGACCCGGTTGGCCAGGAGTTCGTACTGCTCGGCGCCAGTCCCCTTCTGGAGGTAGTCGGTGACACCGGCAGAGATAGCGTCGCTGGCCACCTCCTCGCTGCCCCTGCCGGTGAGGAGCATAAACGGGAGGTCGGGGCACTCCTCGCGGACTATCTTCAGGAACTCGAGGCCGTCCATCCCGGGCATATTGTAGTCGGAGACGATACAGTCCGGCGGCGGGTCACCGAGCATGTCGAGCCCCTCCTCTGCACTTGCGGCGGTCTCGACGGTGAACTGCTCGTCCTCGCGCTCGAGGAATGTCTTCGTCAGGTCTCGCATCGAAGGCTCGTCGTCGACGTGGAGAACAGTGAGCTCGCCGACCATGACCCACCATGGCCGTGACAGTCGATTATATGTTGGGATGAATTCAGGTCTCGAGTCCCACGGCAGGAGCCGAGCCCCCGCCACAACCCCTGACAAACCCGACAGCGCAAGCGACTCCGCGTCTCACTCGGCCTGTCCCCCGAACTGTCGGACAGCGCGCGGGTCGAACGACCCCCTTACACTGTGGACCCCTCAGGGGTCTATTGTGCCCTGTCACCGGCGCCGACGGCGGCTCGCCGTGTCTAACAGGCATCCGGGTCACGTCTACGACAGCCGGTGGCGCGATTCGCTGCTGGCTCACAGCGGTCCCAGCGCGAAAGCCCACGGCCGCAGCCGTGGGAGCACGCGCGCTCGTTATGTAACTCCGAGAAACAGGACCGGACACGTTACACAGGCCCAGAGGTGGTTGGCGGAACGGGCTGTCTGTCGGCCAGCCCCGGAGTCAGGGGATACTGATTGAGCCCCTCCGACTCCCCACGCGAACGCCACCTGAGAGAGCCGACTCTCAGAGAGGAGCGGGCGTGGGGCTTTCGAGTCGGGGGCGGGAAACCCGGGAGTCCCACCGACAAACCCACCCGTTCACGGGTGGGTGGCTGACCACCCCACACCGCAGTCCTGCTTCGTACGCCAGCCCGTACGCACTTATGTTTGAGACACGTACACACGGTGGGACATCACAAAGACACATGTAGCCAGACCCAACAGGGTGTCCCGCGACGCTGCCGGTCGGTGCTCGCCATCCTGCCATACCGTAACCGACCGGCGGCGCTTCACTCTATACTCGGTCAGCAACGCAAGGGCCCCCGTTCGGACTGCTCCGGGCAAAACAGCCGGTATACGCACGGACGACCTGAGCAGCCCCCGGGAACAGTCAGTGTGTCCACACGCTTCGGTGCCGGGGCGGGT
>CAZQZE010000252.1:0-3582 GCA_964597715.1 uncultured Halobacteriales archaeon | reverse complement strand
CGACTGGGACGAGTGATACCCCTACAGACGCGCCACCCGGTGGGGACGGCTTTTTGTTCGGGCCGCGCCGGGCTCGGGTATGGAGGAGATCCCCGAGAGCCACCCCCGCTACGAGTCGCTGTTGACCCGCCACCGGATCGAGGACGGCGTCGAGCGGGGGCTCACCAGCCGGCAAGGGCTGATCGCCCAGGGCCGGGGCGAGGCCTTCGACTACCTGCTCGGCGAGCAGACCATCCCCAGTGCCGACGAGGCCGCCCGGGCCGCTGCCGCACAGCTACTGCTCGCCGACCACCCCGTCGTCTCGGTCAACGGGAACGTCGCGGCGCTGGTGCCCGGCGAGGTGGTCGACCTGGCGGACGCGACCGGCGCCGACACCGAGGTCAACCTCTTCAATCGAACGGAGGAACGGATGGAGGCCATCGCCGACCACCTCCGCGAGCACGGCGCCGAGGAGGTGAAAGGGTTGAGCGGTGACGCCCGGATTCCCGGACTCGACCACGAGCGCGCGAAGGTCGACGCCGACGGGATCGGCGACGCCGACGTCGTGGTCGTCCCGCTGGAGGACGGCGACCGCGCCGAGGCGCTGGCCGCGATGGGCAAGACCGAGGTCGTGGTCGACCTGAACCCGATGTCCCGGTCGGCACAGGCGGCCGCGATCCCGGTCGTCGACAATATCATCCGTGCCGTCCCGAACGTCACCGGTCACGCACGCGAGCTGGCCGATACCCCTCGGGGGGAACTGGAGGCTATCGTCGCCGGGTTCGACGCCGACGCCGCCCGCACGGCGGCCGAGCGGGCGATTCGCGAGGGCGAGCGGGTGTCGTGAGGCCGGTGCCGTGGGCGTGGCACAACGTTTACCAGCCGGTTTGCCCTACTGACGGCCGTGACGGGGACCACCACGCCGGGCGGGCAGGTTACCTGCCGGACAGCCGCGACCGGCCGCTGTCGCTGACCCGGTCTCCCGTCCGGCTCCCGGTCGGCGGGCGTTGTACGCACCGTCTGTGACGCAGCCACCAGCAACATGAATCCACTCACATACGTCGTCGAGGACGTCTGCACAGCGCTCGAGACGGACCCTGCTGCCCGGAGCGTGCCCGCGGTACTCACCTACCCTGGCCTGCACGCCGTCTGGGCGTACCGGGTCGCTCACGCCCTCTGGGAGGCCGGCTTCTGTCTGACCGCGCGTATCCTCTCTCAGTTCGCCCGGCTGGTGACCGGTGTCGAGATTCACCCCGGCGCCCGGCTGGGTCGACGGGTGTTCATCGACCACGGGATGGGCGTGGTCATCGGCGAGACCGCGGTCGTCGGCGACGACGTCAACCTGTTTCACGGCGTCACGCTCGGCGGGGACGACCCCCGACCGGTGACGCGTCACCCGACCGTCGGCGACGGGGTGACGCTGGGCGCGAACGCGACCCTCGTCGGCGATATCGCCGTCGGCCCGGGTGCGACCGTCGGGGCCGGGGCGGTCGTCGTCGACGACGTGCCGGCGGGTTCGACAGTCGTCGGCAACCCCGCCGAGGTAGTCGACGGCGGGGACGACCAGCCACCCGGGCAGGAATCGGGCCCCGACGCCGAGACCGGAGGGGGCCGGCCGGCCGACGTAGCCGGCGCCGGAGGCGCCGGTATGGGCGGTCTATCCGCCCGGGCGCGGGGCCTGCTCCCCGCCTGCTGAGCGCGCCGGCACGGGGTCCGCTCGGTATATATCTCTCAATACCCGGACCGAGGCGTACGTACAGCCCAGTCCGGTGCCGTGCGCACACATACCCCTCATAGCAGCGCTTTTTCGCCTCACCGGCCACAGTTGTAGCGATGACCACCGGGCACCCGAGGGGCCGACAGCCCTGTTCAGCGAGCAAAGTATGACCGGGACGAGACAGCCACACGTGGAGCGGGCGCTCGATATCGTCGAGGCGGAGACCGCACTGCTCCGGCGCGAGCGAACCGCCTTCGAGCGGTTTCTCCGGCAGGTGGACCGGATACAGGTGCGTGCCGCCGGGGCGGTCGGAGGGGACGTGTCGGAGGGGAGCGGAGCCATGCCGGCTCGGGCCACGCTGGTCACAGGTGACACCCCGGACGGACTCGGGGAGGTCCGGACAGCCTACCGGGAGACGGTGATGGCAGTCTCACACTACGACCGGGAGTACGGCGAGAGCCTCGCGGAGCACGCAGCCGCGGAACTGGGTGAGACTGTGGCCGCACAGCTGGTCAGCGGGGCCGCGCCGGCTCCGGCCGTCAAGCGGGCGGTCGTCGGGGCTGCCGGCAACGCCCGCGACAGCAGAAAGGAGCTGGTCGCCGTGCTGGCGCGCGAGCGCGACTCGCTCCGGGCGGTCGAGACAGACCTCGACGAGATAGAGCAGCGGGTCTACGAGCTGGGCCGGCAGGTGTCGGGCACGACCCGCAGCGGCGAGCTGGCAGCCATCGACGCGGACCTCGAGACAGCCGAGACGCGGTGTACCGACCTCCTGAACCGGCGCCAGGAGCTGTTACACGGTCGGTCGACCGCGGCCGTCTCGGGTGTCGAAGCCGACAGTCTGGTCCGGTATCTCTACGGGGGCCTGGAGACGCGCTGTCCCGGACTGGCCGACATCGCGGCCTGTCTGGACAGCATCCGCACACACCGGACCCGGTGTCTCCGCTGACACGAGCGCGGTCGGCCCTCGGCCCGACACTGACCACGGCTGTCTTCTCCCTCCAGGCCGAAGCAGAGCTGATGGTCGTCTACCCGTCAGTGCTGGAGCGTGGTGTCGAACTGTGTGAACAGGCAGGGTACGAGGTGACGACAGCGCCGGGGCCGGCCGACGCACCGGCTGTCGCCACCCCCACGGCGGGGGCGGTCGGCCTGGTCGACGACCCCCGGACGGTCGCCATCGAGCCCCTGGGTGAGGACACGGTGGGGCCGGAGGCGGTCGTCCCGCGGCTGGCCAGCGCGCTAGATGCCGGCCGGGACTGTCTGTTCGTCGTCCCCGCGCCGGGTGGCGGTGACGCGCTGGCCCGGCTCGTGGCGTCGGTGCTCCAGACGCCGACGGCGCTGGCTGCCGACGGGCCCGAGGGGCGACGCTTCTACAGCGGCCCCGACCGCGTGCCGCTCTCGGACGGCAGCTACGCCTGCGTCCGCGCCCCGTCCGAGCGGCTCCAGTGGCGCGAGGTCGACGCCGGCGCGGACCGACCCCGGCTGGAACTCTCGGTTGCCGACGAGGTTGCCGCGGTGCTCGAGCACGTTGACGCGCTGGCCGCGGCCGACCGGGACTCCTTTCGCCACGCCTACAGCCGCAACACGGCCGGGCGTTTCGAGGTCACCGAGCGCGGCGAGGTGGTCGACACCTTCGGCGGGGTGACAGCGCTGCGCCGGGCCGGCTACACCCCGGTGGCGATGCCGCTGGTCCCCGAACACTGCTTCGCCGGCGGGAGCGACCCTGGGCGGGCGTGGGCGGTCTCCGCCGTCACCGACGACACCGTCTTCGGCCCGGATGGCCCACAGCCCTGGCCCTGAGTGTCAGCCCGACGGCGGGACGCGGTCGCTCGTCCGGGGGAAGCGCTTATTTATCGCTCGGTAATACTACCCGGTTGTATGAGCGACTC
>CAZQZE010000251.1:0-3584 GCA_964597715.1 uncultured Halobacteriales archaeon | reverse complement strand
TCGTCCCCGACGAATCCGTCATCCAGCAGCGCTCGGTCTTCGAGCGGGTCCTCGGGGCACTCCTCGACGCCGGCGTCGAGAAACAGGACGCCGTCGCCGGGATCAACCAGCTCCAGGCCGAGCTCGACATCGCCGTCGAGGCCGCCGCGCTGCTCTACGCCCGCCGACAGGGTGTCGAGGCCAACGGGCTGGCCGACCGCGCCCGGGAGGAGCTCTGATGACTGAGGACCGTGTCACCGACGGCAAGCGGGTCGCCCAGCTGCTGGCCTCCGAGCTGACCGGCCTGGAGACCGGCCCGCTCGGTGTCGTCGATGTGACTGACGCCGACCCCGCCGCCGAGCCCAGCCCCGCGGGAACGGTCGCGTACCGCGTGACCGCCGCCGGGGAGCCGGTCGGGACGGTCGTCATGTACCCCGAACGGGTCGTCGTCACCCTTGGCGCGGACGAGCTCGTCGTGGAGAGCGGCGCGGCGGTCAAGCGAACCGTCGACGCCGTCCGAGAGCGGCTCAGAGGCGCTGTTGACGGCTGAGGACGGTCCGGACGCCCTCGACGAGTGTCCCGCGGACGACGGTGGCGTCGGCCGCCGGGTCCGGCTCCTCCTCCGTGGTGCCGAGCACCTGCACCGCGAGCATCCGCGCCTGCTTTGCGCCGTGGATGTCGGCGGTCGGGTTGTCGCCGACATACACTGTCTCCTCCGGTGGGACGCCGAGCCGGTCAGTCAGTGCGGCAAAGGCCCGCGGGTCGGGCTTTCCGGCCGGGAGTTCCCCGGTCACGACGACGGCGTCGAAGAGGTCGGTCCAGCCGAGTCGCTCCAGCTTGCTGCGCTGTGCACGGCTCGGCCCGTCGGTCAGGAGGCCGACACAGTACCGCTCACGAAGCCCCGCGAGCAGGTCCGGGACGCCGGGAACGGGGACCAGGGCCTCGTTGACCGCGTCCCGGTAGGCCCGGCTGGCGGCCTCGGCGTCGCCGCCGTCCAGGATGGCATCGAAGATCGGGGCCCGCGTCTCGCTGGCCAGGTCCGCGCCGTGGGCGTCGAGATACTCCTGGCGCGCGATGTCACGGACCTCGGCGGCGTCGGTCGCCGCGTCGAGCAGGGTCTGCCGGTCCCGGTCGGTTGCCACCAGCGTGTCGTCGAGGTCGAAGGCCACCGCGTGGACCGCCATCGTCGGTCTGTTGTGGCGCCCGAGACATGAGTCTTGATGACCGGTCGGCGTGCCGGGACCCGACAGTTTTCACCCCCGCCGCGCCTGACGGGGGTATGGACACTGACAGGCCCTTCTTTGACCGCCTGGCCGAGCGGATCGAGGTCGTCGACAGCGTCGTCTCGGTCGGGCTCGACCCCGACCCGGACCGACTCCCTCCCGCCGTGGCGGACGCGGACCTGCCGCGCTGGGCGTTCAACCGCCGGGTCATCGACGCGACCCACGAACACGCCGCCTGTTTCAAGCCCAACGCCGCCTTCTACGAGGACCCCGACGGCTGGCGCGCGCTCGAGGAGACCGTCGCCTACGCCCACGGCAAGGACGTCCCGGTCCTTCTCGACGCCAAGCGCGGGGACATCGGCAACACCGCGCGACGGTACGCGGCTCTCCTCGAATCGGTCGACGCCATCACGGTCAACCCCTACCTGGGGCGGGACGCAATAGAGCCCTTTCTCGCCCGCGAGACAAAGGGCGTGTTCGTACTCTGTCGGACCTCGAACCCGGGTGGCGCTGACCTGCAGGACCTCGAACTGGCTACCGGGGACCGTGTCTACGAGACGGTCGCCGGGCTCGCGTCCCTCTGGAACCGCAACGGGAACGTCGGCCTCGTGGTCGGTGCGACCGCCCCCGAGGAACTGGAGGCCGTCCGCGGGGTAGTGCCCGACCTGCCCTTCCTCGTCCCCGGCGTCGGGGCACAGGGCGGGGACGCGGAGGCAGCCGTCGGGTACGGCCTCGCCGACGGGGTCGGGCTGGTCAACTCCTCGCGGGGGGTCATCTTTGCCGGCGAGGATGCCCGAGGCGGCGCGGACGCGTACTTCGGCGCGGCCGGCGAGGCGGCAAAACGGCTGAAACAGCGGCTGAACCGGCATAAATAAACGTTACGTCGGGGTGCGGAGCCAGTAACGCCGAACCCGGGTATATGTGGGTCTGCCCCGTTCGACCGGACATGACGGAACCTGGAACGGCGACGGGCGGGCGGTCGGTTCCCGGCCGGGTGTTCGGCGTCGTCACGGACGGCATGACCTACCGGCGAATCGCGTATCTCCTGGTACGGTTCCCCCTCGGGATGGCGTACTTTACGACGTTTATGACCGGGTTGGCCCTCGGCGTTGCGCTGGTCCCGCTCGGGGTCGGGATACCGATACTCGCGGCCGTGCTCGGGCTGGCCGACCACGTCGCGCTCGTCGAGGCGGGGCTGTTGCGGCGGCTGCTCGGCCGCGAGGCGACCTGGGAGCCGGCCGACCCCGGCGAACTCCCCGTCTGGCCGTACCTCAAGACGGTCGGGACCGACCCCCGGTGTTACCTGTTGGTGGTGTTCCTGCTGGCGACGTTCTTTGTCGGGACGTTCACGTTTGTCGCTGTCACCGTCGTGTTCACGGTGGCACCTGCCTACCTGCTCGCCCCCGTGCTGTTCTGGCTCCCTGGGGTCAACTACGGCGGGGTCTCGACCCCCGGCACCCTGGACGTGGACGTCGGCACGCTGGACGTGACCGTCACCTCCGGGGGCCTCGACGTTGTCGCGGTTGAGACACTCCCCGAGGCGCTAGTTGCGTCGCTGTTTGGCGCTGTGCTCGGACTCGTCGGCCTGCACCTGCTCGGCGCGCTCGGGCGCGGCCACGCCGCGGTCACCGAGGCGTTGCTCGACCGTCAGAAGCGGTAGGTGTCGACCCCGTCCGGCATGTCCTCGCCCGAGGGGACGGTCGGCGGCCGGTCACCGGCGTTCGCGGCACACTCGACACAGAGCCCCAGGTCCGCCTCGAAGTGACGCTCACAGACCAGTTGGCCACACTGCTGACAGGCCCCCTCCACGTCGGCGCCCGCACAGACCTCACAGGGACTTGAAACGCTCATACATACACTACTGTACGGAGCCGTTTGAACCCTGGGCCGTCCCAGCCGGGAGGCTTACAGGCTCGCCACCCAAAGCAAAACTGTGCACCGTTCGCGGCTCGTCACCGGTCTTGCCGGCGCGTTCGCCCTGATGACAGTCACCCTCGCGGTTGGCGGGCTGGCCGGCAGTCTCATTCTGCTGCCCGTCGCGGCCCTGTTTGCGGCGATGACCTACGTCCTCTGGTCACACGCCAGCGGCCGGCTGATGGGGCGGCTCTACCGGACTGTCGAGAACCAGGCCCGGACTGCCGGCGCCGCCGGGGGGAGCCAGGGGCAGGCCCGAGGGGGGAGTGGCCGGGGACGCGACGGGCCTGGCGCCGGCCCGCGCGAGGGGTGGACGGCGCCGCGGGACGGCCGGAGTGTCAGCGAGGCGGCCCGCCGGCGCGCACGCCAGCAGGCCCGCGCCCGTCGGGGGCAGTCCGCCGGGGGCGGCCGGGGACAGCGCGCCGGCACACCCGGACAGGAGAGCGGGCCGACAGCCCGCGAGGCCTA
>CAZQZE010000250.1:0-3688 GCA_964597715.1 uncultured Halobacteriales archaeon | reverse complement strand
GCGGGAGTTTCGCGGGCGCGGCCGGACTCCTCATTACCGTCAGTATCGATATGCTCATCGACGGGGTGCTCATCGGTGTCACCTTCCTCACCGAAGCCTCGACAGGTATCATCATCGCCGTGGCACTGGCAATCGAGGTGCTCTTTCTCGGTGTCGCTGGCGTCGTCGCGCTGCCGTCAACTGTCGGGACGGGCAGGAAACTCGCCGTCCCGGCGGTGTTCGGGCTGTTGCTGACAACCGGCGTTGTCGTCGGCGTGCTGGTGCTGGAGGGGGTGAGCGGGGCACCTATCGCGGTCATCCTCGCCTTTGGGTCCGCGGCACTGCTGTATCTCGTCACCGAGGAACTGCTGGTCAAGGCACAGAAGGTCCCGGAGACCCCCGTGTCGACGAGTCTGTTCTTCGTCGGGTTTCTCTCGATTTTCCTGCTCGACATGGTTCACTGAGGGCCTTACTGCGGGTGAGCCGGGCATCCGGGGGTCAGTGACACACCCAGTGACCGCTACGGTGTGCGGGTGTCCGAGGCCAACGCGTATGTCCGTCCCGGCCCTACAGCCGGTAATACCGATGGGACAGGCTGACGACGCCGCCGGCACCGACCGTCCCGGGGACGTGCTCACAGTCGCCGACCTCAACAGAGCGGTCAGCGGCGTCATCGCGGACACGGAGAGCCTCCAGGAGGTACGCTGCCTGGGCGAGGTCAGCGAGGTGAGTCGCTACGACTGGGGTGTGTTCATCGACCTGGTGTACGACGACCACGACCTGACCGCCCTCGTGTGGGCCGAGCGGTACCGGCAACTGGACACCGACATCGAACCCGGGATGGAGGTGGTCGTCACCGGGGCCGTCGAGTTCTACGCCGAGGCGGGCCGGATGAATCTCAAGCCGTGGGACCTCACCGTCGTCGGCGAGGGTGAGCGGGCGCTCCGGCGCGAGCAACGCCGCGCGGAACTGGAGGCCCGTGGCTGGACTGCCGAGGAACACAGGACACCGCTGCCGGCCCGGCCCGAACGGGTGGGCGTGGTCACCTCGGCCGACGGCGACGCCCGCTACGACATCGAAGAGGCGATTCACAGCCGCTACTCCGGCGTCGACATCCTGGTCCAGGACGCCCGGGTCCAGGGCGAGCGGGCCCCGGCCGCACTCGCAAACGCCGTCCGGACGCTCGACCGACAGACCGACGTCAACGTGATCGTCCTGGGCCGCGGTGGGGGTAGTGAGACCGACCTGGCCGCCTTCGACACCGAGGCCGTCGCCGAGGCCGTCTTTACCGCGGACACGCCGGTCGTCGCGGCCGTCGGCCACCGTGACGACGAGCCGCTGGTGTACCAGGTGGCCGACGCCACCGCTATCACGCCGACCGAGGCCGGCGCGGCTGTCGTACCTGACCGTGGGGCGCTTGCCGACCGGGTTGCCGACCTGCGGGCCGACCTCGACCGGGCGTACCGGCAGGCGGCCACCACCCGTCTCGGCCGACTCGACGAGCGACTCACCGCCGCCCACGAGGGGCACGCCCGGACACGACTCCGCGGGCTTGCGCGACGGCTCGACGACGCGTACACCACCGTCGAGCGGCGTGCCGAGGTACGGGCGACCAGGCGGCGCTACCGTCGCGTCGTCGTTGTTCTGGCCCTGCTCGTCGTGGGGCTGTCGCTTTTGCTTCTGTGGGTGTTGGTCGGCCCATGAGCAACGACGAATCCGACGCCGACGGTGAGCCTGCGCCCGACGTCGAGGCCGGTCCGGACGTCGACCCGGGCGCCATCGAGGCTCGTGTCGACCGTGTCGAGACGATCATCGAGCGCCTGGAGACCGAGGACCTCCCGCTGGCCGATGCCACGCGCCTCCGCACCGAGGCCGAACAGTTGCTCGCCGAGTTAGACAGTACTCTCAACCTCGGTGAGGGGTCGGTGGTCGAACGGGACACCTGAGTGCGGTCGCCGCTCAGGTCCCGGACCGCCCGGCTTCGGGGTAGCTTGCGGGAACCACACAACCCGTCTGTCCCACGAGCCACACGCGACACAGCAGGAGGGTCTCCAAATCTTTAGGTTGGAGTCTCGAACATAGTGTGCGCATGGAGAGGGTCTCGATAGACGAGGTCGGGTCGAACCCTAATCCCCGGGAGATTCACGACGTGCGCCGCCCGGTCTCCGAGGCGGTTGGGGCCGAACATCTCGCAATAAATTACTTTCGGCTCGAGCCGGGGGAGGCGTTTTCACCCGGCCTCCACAGACACCGTGACCAGGAGGAGGTCTTCTATATCGTGTCCGGGCGGGCGGAGTTCACCGTCGGCACACAGCGGGATGTCGTGACCGTCGGGGCCGGCGAGGCCATTCGGTTTGCCCCGGGTGAGTTTCAGACCGGTTACGTCCCCGAGGATGCCGACGAGGCGGTTGTGAGCCTCGCCATCGGGGCACCCGGTGGCAAACACAACTGGGGCGAGGACCTGGAGTCGTTGGCATACTGTCGGGCCTGTGAGACTGAACTCCCACACGAGTCCACGCCGACGGGCGACGGGGACGGGTTCAGACTCACCTGCACCGAGTGCGGGACAGCGTTTACCGTTCACTGACCCTCGGGACGGTGCTGGTCCGGTCATCCACCCGAGCACTGAACCACTCCCCCGACCGCCAGACGTGCCCCCTGAGCGGTGCCCTCGACACGTCGGCAGCCCACAGCCACATCGGGTAATGAGTGACCGGCAGGGGCAGCGAGACCACAGACGCCAGTGTCCAGATTTTGAGTGTTCCCGGGTTTGCCCGAAGACAAATACCGGGGTATGACACGGAATCTGCCGGCGGATGGTTTACCCGTCTCAAGCCCGTATTGTGTTATACAATGGCTTTTCGCGAAGCAACGATTACCGGCGTCACCGAGATTAGCCCGGACTGCAAGCAATATATCGTAGAACTGAACAGAGGCGAATTTAGCGGCGAGGCTGGACAGCACACTGCACTCCAGACTGAGGCCGGTGTGAAGCCCTACAGTGTCTTTGCGGTCGACGAGACACAGGTCGGTCTGATGCTTCGTGCGTACGGGACTGACGGTGTGGGTGACTACATGGACGCACGGACGGTCGGGGACACTGTGCAGGTGAAACCGAACCTGACCGGCAGCCTCACACTGCAGCGGACGGACCGGCCGGCGGTGTTCGTCGGCACCGGCACCGGTATTACCCCGCTACTCGGCCTGCTACACTCGTATCTCACAGGTGGCGGGCAACAGGCCGTGTTCATGTTCGGTGAAAAGACGGAGGAACAGCTGCTCTACAAGCCGCTGCTGGAGCAGTACGAACTCGTGTACCCGGTCGAGACACGGTTCTCGCTGTCCCGTGAGGACTGGGCGGGCCACACCGGATACATCCAGGAGCAACTGCCGGATGTCGTCGAAACCGTCGGAGACGACGCGGACTACTACGCGTGTGGGGTGCCAGCGGCGGTTGTGGCCGCAAAGGACCAGTTGGACGAACTCGCTGTTCCGTCCGACCGCGTTCACACTGAGGGCTGGGAGGACGCGCAGGTGGCTTGAGACCGGTCCGGAGCCGTCATAGTCGTAGCGTGAGTGGGAAATTGTGACACATATTATCACGCTGGATAGTTTGCCCGGTGACGCTCAAAGGATGCGAGCGTCTCTCCGGCGTTCCCTGTCGTGTTGGCCGACAGGGGGGCGATACGTTTCAATATCGTGTGATTAT
>CAZQZE010000249.1:0-3689 GCA_964597715.1 uncultured Halobacteriales archaeon | reverse complement strand
GCGGGGGCCGCGTCGGGGATCTCCTCGGGCAGGTCCGAGCTCATATGTCGACCCAGTCGGCCTCGGGGGAGTGTTCCTTGATGAACTCCTTGCGAGGCTCGACGGCGTCACCCATCAACACGGAGAACATCCGGTCGGCCGCGGCGGCGTCCTCGACGGTGACCTGCTTGAGATACCGGGTCTCGGGGTCCATCGTCGTGTCCCACAGCTGCTGGGGGTTCATCTCACCCAAGCCCTTGAACCGCTGGACCTGGCTGGGGTTTCCGTTACACCGCTCGGCGACGATCTCGTCGCGTTCGGCCTCCGTCATCGCGTCGTAGGTTTCGCCACGGTACCGGACCCTGTACAGTGGGGGCTGGGCAGCGTAGACGTAGCCCGCCTCGAGCAACGGCTGCATGTGCCGGTAAAACAGCGTCAACAGGAGTGTCCGGATGTGTGCGCCGTCGACGTCGGCGTCCGTCATGAGGATGATGTTCTCGTAGCGGGCCTCCTCGATGTCGAACTCGTCGCCGATCCCCGTCCCGAGCGCCGTGATGAGGTTGCGGATCTCGTTGTTCTCGAGGATGCGGTCGAGCCGGTGTTTCTCGACGTTGAGGATCTTCCCGCGGATGGGGAGAATCGCCTGGAATTCGGGGTTCCGGCCCTGTTTGGCACTGTTGTGGACAAACACGCCAGCTTCGAGCGCGAAGTTGTGTGTGCCGGGCACCTCGAGGTCGTACACGTCGGCCGTCTCTTCCAGTGGTTCGACGGATTCGACGGTGTGATTGTGGCTCTCGACTGCCTCGAGCAGACTGCTCTCGTCCTCGAAGAACTTCTCGATCGTCGTCGATTTTGTCAGAACGTTCGGACCCGCCTCTTCGCGTCTCCGTTCGTCGTAGTCCTTGAGGGTCCCGTCCTCTTCGAGGATATCGTTCATGAACGGGATCGTATGCTCGTAGTACGTCTCGTTGTACGCCTCCATCCGCTGTTCCCGGAACTCTTCGGTCCACTGCTCTTCGGTTTTCTCGGCTCGCCACGCCCTGAGTTCCTCGTCGTCCCACTGCTCCTCTGCCGCTTTACGGCGCTTTTCGACAGCCTCCGGATGTTCCTGAAAGTACTGTTCGACGCGCTTGGACTGCTCTTTCCGGTGCTCTTCGTCGGCCCAGTACTCGCGTGCTTCCCTGGTGAGACGCTGGCGGACCCGCTCTCTGTACTCGGGGTTGTTCTCGTAGTGGTCGCGCCACGCCTCCCGCATGAACTGTTCGTACTCGTCGTCGTCCCACTGTTCTTTTGCCTGCTCGCGGAGGAGTTCGACAGTCTCCTCCTCTTGCATCCGCTCGCTCATCATCTCCCGGAACTCCTCGGACTGTCTGAGTTCCCGGAGCTTCTCTTTCACGTCCTCGGTGTGGAGCGTCTCAGCGGCGTGTTCCCTGTGCAGTTCGAGGTGGTCCTCTTTGGGAAGGCGGACGACATTGTCCGGCCGGTTGTTCCGCTTGTCGAAGTCCACATGGTGTTTGTGGTCGCCCGATCCGGCGTCGTGCGCGTCGTGTGATAGATTGTACCGGTCCGCAAGGAGGTGGGTAAACTCCCAGAAGTCATTCATGACCGGCTGTTTGACCATTTCGTACCCGTCGATAGTGACCCCTTCATCCGAGGAGTCCGACGTCTTCCGGTACAGGGGCATCAGTGATTGCCCGTCTTCGAGGTCTCTCGCCTCGCAGTACGTGCCGTCCCTGAGCATGAACTCGTGGTCGGGGGTACACCGGATGGCTCTGCCATTGTCGAGTGTGACCTCGACGAGGGGTGCGTCTTCCCGGGTGACGCGGGGATGCTCGATGCGTTCGAGGCCGACTGTCCCGTCGTCCGTTAGCGTGTAGCAGTAGTGTGTCTCGCCGCTCTCGTGCTCCTCGACGAGGTCCTCGAAGGTGATCGACCGCCCGGATGCGAGGGCGACCTCGGTGTCACCGGTAAAACACCCCCCGGCTGAGTCGCCTTCCACGACGAACAGCTCGGACTCGCCGGGGTCACGGGTCTGACAGTCCGCGAGCTTCCCCGGGAGCGCGGTCGACTCCAGTGCGGACTTCCGGCGGGTCAGCTCCTCGGCCTTCTGGGCGGCCTTGCGGGCCTTTGCGGCCTCGACGGCCTTCGAGACGATGGTCTCGGCGGTGTCGGGGTGTTCCTCGAAGTAGGTGCCAAGGTGCTCGTGGACGGCCGACTCGACGATCCCCCGGACCTCGCTGTTGCCGAGTTTGGTCTTTGTCTGCCCCTCGAACTGCGGGTCGGGGTGTTTGACCGACAGCACCGCCGTGAGCCCCTCGCGGATGTCATCACCTTTGAGCGTGTCGTCCAAGTCGCGCAGGAGGCTGTGCTCCTTCGCGTAGTCGTTGATAACCCGCGTCAGGGCCGTCTTGAACCCCGTCAGGTGTGTCCCACCCTCCCGGGTGTTGATGTTGTTCGCGAAAGCGTGGAGTGACCCCTGGAGTTCGTCGGTGGCCTGCATCGCTACCTCCACCTCGACGTCCCCTTCGCCGACGGACTCCTCGGTGTCGAAGTAGATAACCTCACTGTGTAGCGGGCTCTTTGTCTCGTTGAGGTAGGCGACGAACTCCCTGATCCCGCCCTCGTACTCGAAGGCAGTCTCGCGGTCGGCACGCTCGTCGTGGATCCCGATCGCCACCCCGGAGTTGAGGAAGGCCAACTCCCGCAGCCGGGTCTCGAGCGTCGAGAAGACGAAGTCAGTGGTCTCGAAGATCTCGTTGTCGGGCCAGAAGCGTAGCTCCGTCCCCGTCCCCTCCTCGGGGCGCATGTCCCGCTCGCGTTTGAGGTCGAACTCGGGGTCGCCCCGTTCGAACCGCTGGCGCCAGACGGCCCCGTCACGCTTGACTGTCACCTCCAGCCACTTCGAGAGGGCGTTGACCACGGAGATACCGACACCGTGGAGCCCGCCGGAGACCTGGTAGGACTTGTTGTCGAACTTCCCGCCGGCGTGCAGGACGGTCATCACGACCTCGAGTGCCGGACGGTCGTACTCCGCGTGGGTGTCGACAGGGATCCCCCGGCCGTCGTCGACAACCGACACAGAGTCGTCCTCGTGGATGGTCACCTCGATGGTGTCGCAGTAACCGGCCAGCGCCTCGTCGATGGCGTTGTCGACAACCTCGTAGACGAGGTGGTGCAACCCGCGGTCGTCGGTCGACCCGATGTACATCGCGGGTCGCTTACGGACCGCCTCAAGCCCCTCAAGGGCCTGAATAGAGTCCGCTCCGTACTCGGGAGAGTCCTCTGACATAGAATCTACCGATACTAGCGCGGTCACCCTATTAAAACCCTCGCACGCGAGCGCGCGTGCGAGTCATCTGCGCCGGCACGGCTACCCGCCGGCGGTTGGCGACTTTTGCCGCGGTAGCGCACGGCTTATAATCGCCGGCTGCGAATAACGGGTAAATGTCCTTCCAGTCGAATCTCGGCGAGGACGAGGGGATCGCCGAGGAACTGGCCGAGAGCCAGCGCGCCATCTCTATCGCCGAGTTTTTCGAGAAGAACAAGCATATGCTCGGGTTCGACTCCGGAGCCCGGGCGCTCGTGACGGCGGTAAAGGAGGGTGTCGACAACAGCCTCGACGCCTGCGAGGAGGCCGATATCCTGCCGGACATCTACGTCGAGATATCGGGGTCCGGCGACTACTACACGCTCGTCATCGAGGACAACGG
>CAZQZE010000248.1:0-3698 GCA_964597715.1 uncultured Halobacteriales archaeon | reverse complement strand
TGCACGACGCCCGGCTCCACGAGGACGCCATCCACCGCGGGCCCGCACAGGTCATTCCGGCGGTCCGTGAGGCGCTGCACAACGCGCTCATCGACTCGGAGATCCGCCTCCTCGAGCCGATCCAGGATGTCCGGATCGACGTGCCAAACGAGCACATGGGCCCGGCATCCGGCGAGATCCAGGGCCGTCGTGGCCGTGTCGACGACATGTTCCAGGAGGGTGACCTGATGGTCGTCGAGGGGGTTGCCCCCGTCGAGGAGATGATCGGCTTCTCCTCGGACATCCGCTCGGCGACGGAAGGCCGGGCCTCCTGGAACACGGAAAACGCCGGCTTCCAGGTGATGGCCGACAACCTCCAGCGCGAACAGATCATGGACATCCGCGAGCGCAAGGGGATGAAGCTAGAGCTCCCCGAGATCGTCGACTACATCTGAGCCGACCGCCCGTTTTTGACTCGGGGTCGCCCCCGCTGGCCGGGAACCACCCGCGGCAAGAACGTGAGCGAGAGACCACGAGCCGCGGGGTCACTCGCAGGAACAACGTGCTCGCGAAGGTGTTCGACTGTTCAACCGTCCTCCCGGGTCCCGTAGCCGTGCCCACCTCGTCAACGACTCGCCACAGTACTTTTGACGAGCCGGGCGCAGATAGCCCGTATGTCACCAACCGTCGCCGCCTGCCAGATGGCAGTCACCGACCTGGACGTCGAGGCGAACCTGGAGACGGTTCTCGAACGGGTCGAGGGCCTGCCCGGCCGGGTGGACGTAGCCTGTTTCCCCGAACTCGCGTTGACAGGCTTTGTGCCGGACGAGCGGGTCGCCGAGGCCGGGGTATCGCGCGATGGCCCGGAACTGGAGCGGCTCCGGGCGGCTGCCGCCGACGCCGGGACCGACCTCCTGGTCGGGTTCGTCGAGGACGCCGGCGACTGCTACAACGCCGCCGCGTACGTTCGTGCCGGCGGCGAGACGGCCGTCTACCGGAAGCGACACCGCTGGGCCGGCGAGCGGGCGGTCCTCGAGGCCGGCGACGAGTTGGTGACGCTGGAGACGCCGCTTGGCTCCGCAGGGGTGTTGACCTGTTACGACCTGAACTTTGTTCAGGACAGCGCCGCGCTGGCCGACAAACGCGTCGACGCCTTGCTGGTCGTCGGCGCGTGGCCTGCGACCCACGCCGCCAACTGGCGGTTGCTCGTCCGGGCGCGGGCGCTGGACGGTGTCCGGTGGGCTGTGGGCACGGGCAGAACCGGCCGCCGCGATATCGCCGACGCGCACACGGTGGCATACGCCGGACGGTCGCTCATCGCCCGCCCCGACGGCGGCGTGCGGGCGGCGCTCGACACTGCCGAGCGGGACCTGGTGGCCGACCTCGACCCCGCGGTACTGGAGCGCCAGCGCGACCTCGTCGGCGTGTACGGCTGATACTGTTGGCTGTGCGTCCGTGGGGATGCTCGGCACCCTGGGGTGTCCTCCCGTGATGGGACAGCCAACAGTATGAGACGAGTGGGACGGACCTGAGAGGGCGGTGGCGAACGCGGCACTTAGGTATCGCCGGTCGGTACGGGGAGCTATGTCCCTGATTCACCAGGTCGCAGATGTCGTCATCGGCGGCCTGATCGCCGGTGTGTCGACGTTTGCCTTTGGCGCGGTGATGCAGGCGTATCTGGCGGTTTCGGTCGGGGCCTTCCTCGCGGCGACGTTCTACTTCTCGCGTAACCCCTGGGGCAGCCCCGACGGCGACCAGTACAACGAGATGATCGACGACGTCTACGACAGATATCTCCCCTGAGGGGCCGGGCCGAGGGCCAACAGCCCGGCTCCGGTCCTCAAACGACGGGATTCTTATACCAGGCCTCCCGATAACGGTCAATGACCTGCCGAGAGGTGACTAGCCGATGAGTGACTCGACCGAGGTCCGGTCCTACACGGTCCGGCTGGAGTTGGTCGACCGGCCCGGCGAACTCCTCCGGGCGCTGTCGCCCATCGCCGAGCACGGCGGAAACCTGCTATCGATCTTCCACGAGCGGGGTAACGTCACACCCCGTGGGCAGATCCCCGTCGAGGTCGACATGGAGGCAACCCCCGAGCAGTTCGAGGAAGCCGTCAACGCACTCCGTGAGGGGGGGATCAACGTCATCCAGGCCGGCGCCGAGCGGTACACGGAGGAACTGACGGTCGTGCTCGTCGGCCACCTCGTCAACACGGACCTCTCGAACACGCTGGAGCGGATCCAGAGCGCCACGGGGGCGAACGTCGACGACCTCTCGCTGTCGGCGCCGGAGGGCGACGAGGGGACCTCGAGTGCCCGGGTTCGGCTGGCCACCAACGCCGGCGGCGCGGACTCGGCCCTGGAGACGATCCGCGCGGTCGCCGACGACAAGAACCTGCGCGTCATCGAACCGTTGACCGCGGGTGAGAGTGCGTGAGACTGGCGGTGATGGGGGCCGGGGCGGTCGGCTCCGCGGTCGCGGAACTCGCCGGTGAGTACGGCCACACTGTGACCGCGCTCGCGGACTCCGGTGGCGCCGCCGTCGACCCTGACGGACTCGACGTTGACGCCGCGCTGGGGCGCAAGGCGGCCGAGGGAACCGTCGGCACGACGCCAACCGCGGACGCACTGGCGGGACCGTACGACGCTCTCGTCGAGGCGACGCCGACGACGCTCGGCGACGCCCAACCCGGCTTTGGCCACGTGCGGGCGGCGCTCGAGCGGGACCGTCACGTCGTGCTCGCGAACAAGGGGCCTGTCGCCGAGCGCTACGGCGAGGTCCGGGCGCTCGAACGCGAGAGCGCCGGCAAGGTGTACCTGGAGGCGACCGTCGGGGGTTCGATGCCCGTCGTCTCGACGGTCACCGACTTTGGCGCCGAGCATATCGAGGCCGCCCGGGGTGTGCTCAACGGGACGGCGAACTTCGTGCTCTCGCGGATGGCCGCCGAGGGGCTGGGCTACGAGCACGTTCTCGCGGAGGCCCAGGACCTCGGGGTTGCGGAGGCCGACCCCTCCTTCGACGTGGAGGGGACCGACGCCGCCCTGAAGTGTGTGATCCTCGCGAACGTCCTCTACGACCGGGAGTACACCCTCGCGGACGCCGAGGTCGAGGGGATCCGGGACCTGCCGGGTAGCGCGCTCGAACTGGCTGCCGAGGACGGGCGGACGATCCGGCTCATCGGCGAGGTCCAGGACGGGGCAATCCGTGTCGGGCCCCGTCTGATCCCCGAGCACGGCGCGCTTGCCGTCACAGGGACCCGCAATATCGTCGAACTCGAGACCGAACACGCCGGCCTGCTGGACATCTCCGGGCGGGGGGCCGGTGGCCCGGAGACGGCGACAGCGGTACTGGCAGACGTTGGCCGACTGGCAGAGTGACCCGGCGGCCGTTTCGTCTGTCGCCGGCGTGTCACAGGCTCCCAAATCACCGGACGGCAAACGGACAGCCTGTACCCGGTATCGAAATGGTTTTATGAACAACCGCGTTACAAACCCGATAGAGCGCCTCTGCGCGTGAGCTATCATGAGTGAAGACCAAGCGCACCAGAACCTAGCCATCATCGGCCACGTCGACCACGGAAAGAGTACGCTCGTCGGCCGACTCCTCTACGAGACGGGGTCGGTACCGGAGCACGTCATCGAACAGTACAAGGAGGAAGCTGAGGAGAAGGGCAAGGGCGGCTTCGAGTTCGCCTACGTCATGGACAACCTCGCCG
>CAZQZE010000247.1:0-3703 GCA_964597715.1 uncultured Halobacteriales archaeon | reverse complement strand
CGAACCCGATCATGTAGAAGGCGCTGGCGAACATCAGCCCGGTCCACATCCCCCACCCGACGACACTCCCGAACAGCCCGCCGAGCGCCCGGTTGACGTAGTGGTAACTCCCGCCGGCCACCGGCATGCCGGTGGCCAGTTCCGCCAGCGACAGCGCGGCTAGCAGGGCGACGAACCCGGCGATCACAAACGAGATTGCGCTGGCCGGCCCCGCCCCTTCGGCGGCCAATCCGGGGAGGATGAAGATCCCGGCCCCGATCATCGTGCCGCCGCCGAGGGTCATCGCCTCGAGGAAGCCGAGATTCCGCTCCAGTTCGCCGGCGTCAGCGGTCATGGGGGCTCCTGCGAACCGGTGACGTGAGTCGTCTGTCGTGTAGCTGTGCTGTGGGGGCACGCACTCGGCTCGGTCGTGCGGTGGCCGATTCGGCTACCCACTACGAGTCTCCGGTATAGGCGCATTCGCGTATCTGAGTGAGGAATTTGATTACTCGCGGGGGCCTGGCCACCGCGACACTTCTTGCCGCTCACGGAGGCGGGATTCAATCGGTTTGTGGTATCACGGACGGACATGTAACAGTTTTGTTTAGGACACACCCGAACACAGCCCAACGGCCGGCCGTGGTCCACCCGTCAGGGGGTCTCCTCTAGTCGATATCCCGCACGATAAACGCGGGCTTGTCCACCTCGTCGACGACCCGTGACGGGACCGTCCCGAAGATCCGTTCGCGGAGCGACGGTTTCGTCTCGCCGAGGACCAGGAGGCCGTACTCCTGTGCGAGTTCGATAATTTCGTCGAAGGGGGAGTCCTCGTCGGCGAGTCGCCAGTCGATCCGCTCCCGGTCGACCCCAGCCTCACTGAGACGGTCCATGGCGCCGCGGACGAGGAGCTCACCGTTGTCCGGCTCGTCATCCACGGCGGAGTGAAGAAACGTGACCGATACGTCGCTCATCCGCATGACATCCGCAAGGAGCAACACGATACGTTCGAGATTCGTGCCACCGCGCACCGGGACGAGCACCCGTTCGATGCGCTCAGCCGCGCCCACGGTTAGGACCGCATCACAGCCGTGTTCGTTGGCAACGCGGTCCATCGTCTCTATTCGGTCGTGTGTGAACACGAGGACATCCGTCACGTCGGTGCCACTGTCACGGAATTTCTCGGCAACGTCTGCCAGTGCTGCCGTTGCATCCGACTCGTGGTCCTCCCTGAGCTGTGCGGGCGCCACCTGGTCCGGAACCGGATAGTAACCGAGCAGAACAATGTCGACCGAGCGACAGAGGTCGATGAGTGGCTGAGCCGGTTGCTCGTCACCTGAGATATCAACCGGCACGAGTACGCTCGAGTTGCCACTTAATGACATGTTCTCCCCTTCTCCTCCCTGCTATTTCGGCCTTCGGGTGCGGTAAACACCTGTCTCGGCCCTCTCAAACGGCTCAGTCGGATGCTCGCCCGGAGGAGAGCTCCGACTGCTCGGTTATCTCCGTCTGTGAGACGTCAAACTGCTTGAGAAACTGCTGGACCGCCTCGTCACTCCCGACGACCGTTATCTGCTCGTCGCCGGTAAACTCATGCTGTGGGTCAGGGTTACTCGACAGGCCCGACCCGTGTTCGACAGCGATCACCCGACAGCCTGTCCGCTCGTAGATGCCCGATTTCGCGAGTGTCAACCCGACAAACGGGGCCGCGGAGACGCGGACAAACCGGATCTGGCTCGCCGGTGCCAGAATGTCCTCGCCGCGGAGTTCCTTTGCGACCATCCTGGCGCTCACGCGGGGCACCGACAGGACGTAGTCGGCCCCCGCACTCAGCGCCTTCCTGGTCGCATCGGTGTCGCTCACCCGCGTCAACACCTCGATCCTCGGCTCTAATGACCGCGCGAGCACCGTCGTCAGTAGGCTCGCCGAATCGTCCGGGAGGCCGACGATGATCGCCTCAGCCTCCTCGATCCCGGCCTCCCGGAGGACCGTCTCCGACCCGGCATCGGCGACGATGTCAACCTCCTCGCCCTCCACAATATCGACCGTCACGGTATCGATCCCCGCCTCCGTGATGACTGACTTTGCGGCCTGTCCGACCTCGCCCATCCCCGCGAGCACAAATCGCTCGTGGTCTTTGGCTGTCCGCGCCGGCCGGAGGAAGTCGCTAATCTCCTCCAACGCGTCGTGTCCCCCCGAGACCAACAGGACCGTGCTGGGGCGGATCACCGCGTCCGGGTCCGGCGGCAGCTGCAATTCGCCGTCGATCCACGCACCGATGATGTTCGCCCCCGTTCGTTCTCTGATCTCCGAGTCCCGGATGGCGGTCCCGACCAACCGACTCCTCTGGTCGACCGGAATCTCGGTCACCTCGATGTCGGACCCCAGATTGACCGTGTCGGTCACCTCGGAACTAAAGGAGGTGACCGCCTTCTCCGCGAGCCGGTGCCCGAGCACCTCGTGTGGTGAGAGCACGCTGTCGGCCCCGGTCTCTAACAGCACATCACGGAGGTCGCTGTCGTCGGTGAGGGCGATCACCTCGAGCTCCGGGCGTAACGACCGCACTGTCAGGATTGTGTTTACGTTCGCGTCGCCCGCGTCAGTGATGACCGCCTTCGCGGTATCGATACTCGCTCGCTCGAATGCGTCCGCATCCTGTGGGGAGCCGTGAATGGCCGAGTAGCCCTCATCAGAGAGCTCTCTGGCGTTGTCCTCCGAGGACGAGATCAGCACGTAGTCGATGTCGAGTTCGTTGAGTTCGTCGAGCAGAACCGCAGAGTCCCGACGATACTCACAGATGATGACGTGGTCCTGTTTTCCCGTGAGCCGATTGTCGAGGTTGACCTCGGCGCCGGTGAACAGCGGAATGATGATCAGCCGGAGTGTAAAGAAGCCGATCCCGATCCCGGAGACCTGCGTCAGTGAGACAAAAATAAACAGCAGTGGATGGCTCCAGAGGCCCGAGTCCTGACCGTACCCGGTCGTCGTCATCGTCTGGACGACAAACTCGAATGACGCAAATATCGACTGGTCTACCCCCTCAAGCCGCGCCAGCGCGAGATTGTACACTACTGTATAGGTGAGGATGACGGCACCGAGACCGAGAAAGTAGTAGAGTATGAGTCGGTCCCGTCGGGAGAACTCGGTCTCGGATATCGACCGGAGGAAGGAACTCATAATGGACAGTATGGCGTCCCAACCGGTAAGGTAAAAAAGTAGTGTCACCCTCCGCCCGGACTCCCAACCGCCCACGGCTCACCTATCGTCCTCGGATAGGTGCTCACTGGTACCAGCCTACACGGCCGTCACTGTCGTGACCAGCCGGGACAAAACCACTCGACTGCGCGGCGATTAACTGGGTTCTTTGACCTGGTGTCACCGAATCCCCGCAGGTCCATCCCTACCGTATCTGTCGTTTTGGGTCTTTTCGGTCCCTCCCGCCCGCCGGGTATCGTGTTGTTGAACTCGCGTAGAGTTCGTTACGACCGTGGGGGGTCACCGTCGGCTCGGTGTCGTGTGAGACAGGTCACGTGGGTACAGTGGAGTCGTGTGGCTGTCCGAAACCCACTCCCAGGTCGCACACGCAATCGGTCAGGACGTGCCACACTGTCCGGACACGCCTCAGACCGACGGTCTCCGGCTAACCCTAAAATCCCACAGTCGAACCGAGGGCGGCCTATCTGTCACCGGTCGACGAACTCGACGCCGGTGACCTCGAACCGTGCGC
>CAZQZE010000246.1:0-3745 GCA_964597715.1 uncultured Halobacteriales archaeon | reverse complement strand
GCCCGTAGACGGGTTCGGTGTAGATGCGCTTGAGGTGTTTCGCGACGACCGGCGACCCGCCCGAGCCGGTGCCCCCGCCCAGACCGGCGACGATCAGGAAGGCGTCCACCTCGTGGACCGGGATGCTGTCGATGGCGCCCTGGATCTCGTCGATATCCTCCTCGGCGATCTCGGCGCCGAGTTCGTTGTCCGCGCCGACGCCGTGGCCCTTGACACGTGCCTGCCCGATGAGCACGCGGTTCTCCTGGGGGATCTGCTCCAGGCCGAGGAGGTCCGCCTTCGCCGTGTTTACCGCGACCGCGGAGCGGACGACCTGGCTGCCCGTCCGCTGGTCGTACTCCAGGAATTTGTCGACAATTTTCCCGCCGGCCTGCCCAAAGCCGATCATCGCGAGTTTCATGTCTTAAGAAAGGTGTGTTCGATAGCGTGAATAAGTCTTTTGCCCACAAATCGATCGCGAAAATTGGAGCGGTGGCGGGAGTCTCGCCACAACCGCCAGACGGCACCGACGGGTAACGGCCGGTTACTCGAGCCCGAGATAGGAGCCCAGTGTCGTGAGGTCCTCCGGTGAGCGGTCGAAGACCCCGACATCGTTGTCCTCGGTCGTGTTGTCGAATCGCAGCGACCGGTACTGGTCACCGCCCATCGGGAAGCCGGGGAGAACCCCCAGCGTCTTCAGCCCGACGCCGGCAAGCCCCATCGGAAGCCCCACGATCCGAATCGACGTTCCCTCGCTCTCGTAGACCATCTCGGTGACCTCCCGGAGTGTGAGTACCGCCGGCCCGCCGAGTTCGTAGGTTTCGCCGGCGTGGCCATCCTCGACGGTAGCCTCGGCGACCATCCCCGCGACGTCCTCCACCCAGACCGGCTGGAACCGTGTTTCCCGGCCGCCGCCGGGCAGCGGGTACAGCGGGAGCCCGGGCGCGAACATCCCTTTCAGCCGCTTGGTGAAGGAGACAAACTCCCCGCCTTCCCCGAAGACCACCGACGGACGGACGATGACCCACTCCAGGTCAGCGTCGCGGACGACCTGCTCCGCACGGCCCTTCGCACGGATATAGTGGGTGTCACCGTCCGGGTCCGCACCCAGCGCCGACAGCTGGACGAACCGGTCGACGCCGTGTTCCTCGGCCGCCCGCACGCAGTGTTCCGTCCCGCCGCGGTGGACCTCGTCGTGGCGTCGGTTGCCGCCCTCGGGCTCGAACAGCGGGGAGAGTGCCACCAGATTCACGACGGCGTCCTGCCCCTCAAAGTGGCCGGCCACGGAGTCGTAGGCCGTCACGTCACCCGTCGCCGTCTCCACGTCCGCCGGCAGCACGCCGGGGTCCGGGTCCCGGGAGAGCGCCGTCACGTCGTGTCCGCGGTCGGCCAGCCGCGTACACAGGTACCGCCCGATGAACCCGCTGCCGCCTGCCACCAGGATATCCATACGTTCTCCTCGGAGCGGCTGCGAAGTAAAGCTAATCGACTCCGTCCCGGCCGGAGGAGCCGGCGGACGACCGACCGACTTACCTGTCACCCACACCAGAAGCGGGTATGCTCGTCACGCTGGAGGGGCTGGACGGCAGCGGGAAGACCTCGTGTATCGAGGCCCTCCGGGCACACGACGCGGTCCCTGCGGGGACCACGTTCACCCGGGAGCCGACCGGCTCCTGGTACGGGGACGCGGTCCGGCGCTCACTGGGCGACGATGTCGCCGACCCGCTGGCGGAGCTGTTTCTCTACACGGCCGACCACGCCGCCCACCTCGCCGACACCGTCGGCCCGGCCCTGGACGCCGGCAACCCTGTCGTCTCCGACCGCTACTCCGACTCGCGGTACGCCTACCAGGGGGCGACCCTCGCCGACCGGTTCGACGACGCCGTCGCGTTCGTCCGGTCGGTCCACCAGCCCTGGACACGACCGCCGGACCTGACGGTCTATCTCGACGTCGACCCCGAGACCGCCGCCGAGCGCGCCGGCGCGAACAACAAATTCGAGACGGCCGACTACCTCGCGACGGTCCGTGAGAACTACGAACGGCTGATCGACGAGGACCCCGACCGCTTCGTCCGGGTCGACGCAACGCGGTCGGAGGACGCTGTCATCGAGCGGGTTCTCGGTACCGTGACCGGTGCGTTCTAACGCGGTCGGCGGGGGTCTACCGGGACCGGCGTGGCTGGCTGTCCCGTTCGCGCTGCTGGTCGGGCAGGTCAACCTCGTCGGGGGCGGGCATCCAGAAGTAGTCGAAGGCGGCTCCGACAGCCATCGGGAGGATGACAGTCACACCGAACACCGCCGTTGGGCTCCCGAGGTTCGGCCCGATACCGAGGCTGCCAACAGCGAGGGTGAGCACAACCAGCACCACCGGGACGAGGAGGGCGATGTAAACCCCGCTTCCCCACCCGGTGTTCAGCCGGACCCGAAAGAAGCGGGTCGCGAGCGCCGTCGCCGCTGTGTTCACCAGCACGATGAACAGCAGCCCCAGCAACTCCAGCGATGTAGCCATACCTATCTTTGCGACTCGACGGTCTTTGAGGTGTCGGGACGCGGCCGCCGTCCCTGGCGGCTACTCCAGGCAGATGTACGTCCGCGTGTCGGCCACGCCAGCCACGTCACGGAGCCCGGTCGCCACACCGTCGACCACGTCGTAGACCTCCCCGCCGACTGCCTCGACGATGATGTCGTACTGGCCGGCGACGACGTGTGCCTCCTCGACAGCACCCTGGCCGCGGACCGCCTCCACGACGGTCGCTGCCTCCCCCGGGCTCGTCTTCACGAGGATGAACGCACGGACCATGGTATGTTACCTCTTCACATACTAATAAAGATTGTCGACCCGGAAGGATGCCACTGAGGACAGTTTTATACACCTGTCCCTGCAAGCCGTGGTATGCGATTTGTTATCGTGGGTGCAGGCCGCGTGGGCACGCGGACCGCTCGCGCGCTGGCGGACAGCGGCCACGAGGTGCTCATCGTCGACCGCGACAAGGCCGCCGCAGCCATCGCCCGCGAGGAGGGCTTCGAGGTCGTCGTCGGCGACGGTGCCCTCGAGGGAACGCTCGTCGAGGCAGAGGTCGACACGGCCGACGCGCTCGCGGCGCTGACGGGTGACCTCAACGACAATTTCGTCACCTGTATGATCGCCAAACAGCGGGGCTGTCGGACCGTCATGCGCGTCGACGAGGGCTACCGCGAGGAGATCTACCGGAAGTACGCCGACGACGTCGACGAGGTGGTCCACCCCGAACGGCTGGGCGCTATCGTCGCGAAAAACGCGCTACTGGGGGGCAATATCCGCGCCATCGCCGACATCGCCCAGGACCTCCAGCTCGTGGAGTTCACCGTCACGGAGGCCTCACCGATGCGTGGCTACACGCTGAACGAACTCGAACTCCCCGCTGAGTGTCGGCTACTCGCCTTTGGAAAGGCGAGTGGCCCCGTCGAGGTTCCTGACCCCGACGCGTCGCTTGCAACCGGCGACCGGCTGGTCGTCCTCGCCGCCTTCGACACGCTCGGGGACGTCCGGGAGATCATCGCCGGCGACACCGGCGCGGCCGCGCTCGGAGGTGCCTGAGATGGTCAGAGCGTATGTCATGGTCAAGGCAAAGACCGGCGACGCCGACCGACTAAGTGAGAGTATCGAGGCCGTCGAGGGCGTCGACGCGGCACACATCGTTGCCGGTGACGTCGACCTCATCGCCACCGTCGACGTCCCCTCGCCCGCCGACGTGAAAGACGTCGCCGCCACCCACATCCAGGGGGT
>CAZQZE010000245.1:3459-3753 GCA_964597715.1 uncultured Halobacteriales archaeon | reverse complement strand
CAACGACCGCTACCGCGAGGTCGGGGAGGTCACCCGGTGGGCGCAGGCCGGCGCGTACGTCATCGAGCAGCACCCGAACCACCCGGACTACCTGATCTGCGAACTCGAGACCTCGCGAGGGTGTCCGTACCGGTGTTCGTTCTGCACGGAACCGCTGTACGGTGACCCGGACTTTCGCCCGCCCGGGAGTGTCGTCGGCGAGGTCGACGCTCTCAGCGAGCGAGGGGCACACCACTTCCGGCTGGGCCGGCAGGCCGACATCCTCGCCTACGGCGGCGACGGAAAGGCCCCGAA
>CAZQZE010000245.1:0-3449 GCA_964597715.1 uncultured Halobacteriales archaeon | reverse complement strand
TCCGCGATGTCGCGCCCGACCTAAAGACGCTACACCTGGACAACATGAACCCCATCACGGTCGTGGAGTGGCCGGAGAAGGCCCGCGAGGGGGTCCGGGTCATCGCCGAGCACAACACACCCGGCGACACCGCGGCCTTCGGGCTGGAGTCGGCGGACCCGGTCGTTCAGGAGCAAAACCAGTTGAACGTTACCGCCGACGAGTGCTTCGAGGCCGTCCGAATCGTCAACGAGGTCGCCGGGTGGCGGCCGGGGGGCCAGGGGGACCCGCGCAGTGACGACCGCACCAGCGACCGGCAGCCCCGCCTGCCGAAGCTGTTGCCGGGGATCAATCTCGTCCACGGCCTCCAGGGTGAGCGCGCGGAGACCTTCGAGCACAACAAGGCGTTTCTCAGGCGGGTCTACGACGCCGGACTGATGCTCCGACGGGTGAACATCCGGCAGGTGATGGCCTTCGAGGGGACGGAGATGGCCGAGACCGGCGCAGAGCTCGCCCGCGACCACAAGGAGCAGTTCAAACAGTACAAACAGGAGGTTCGCGAGGAGGTCGACAACCCGATGCTCCAGCGGGTCGCCCCGCCGGGGACGGTCCTGCCCGACGTCCACCTCGAGTACCACCAGGACGGCAAGACGTTCGGCCGACAGCTCGGCACGTACGCCCTGCTGGTGGCTATCCCGGGCGAGCGCGAACTCGGGCGGACGGTCGACGTGGCCGTCACCGACCACGGGTACCGCTCCGTGTCCGGCGTTCCGTACCCGCTCGACATCAACGCGGCCTCGATGGACGAGCTGGCTGCCATCCCGGGGGTCGGTCGACAGACCGCCGGCAACATCGTCGTCGACCGGCCGTACGGGTCGGTCCACGAGGTCGGCGTCGAGTCGGTCGACCCCTTCGCGACCGCCGGGTCCCCGGAGGGCGCCGACTGACGCCGGCGTCGGTGCACTCGGCGTTGTTGGCCGTCGAGTGCGGTGCCCGTAAACAGAAGCTACTTGCCTGTTCTCGTAGAATTCGGGCTCGATGAGCGATATCGAGGTGAGCGTCGTCCTGCCCGCCTACAACGAGGCAGGGACCATCGAGGAGACCGTCGAGGTCACCCTCGAGGCACTCGCCTCGTTTCTGCCGGCGGGGAGCTACGAGGTGGTCGTCGCCGAGGACGGCTGTGAGGACCGGACGCCGGAGGTCGCCGACCGTCTCGCCCGCGAGCACGAACCCGTCAGACACGTCCACGGCGACGAGCGGCTGGGCCGGGGCGGCGCACTGGAACGAGCCTTCCGGGAGAGCCGGGGGGAGACACTGGCGTATCTCGACACCGACCTGGCGACGGATATGACACACCTCGAGGAGCTGGTCGAGAGCGTCCGCTCGATGGGGTACGACCTCGCGACGGGGTCACGGTGGCTGCCCGACAGCGAGGCCGACCGACCGGCTACGCGGGGCGTCCCGAGCCTGGGGTACAACAGGCTGGTACGGCTCGTGCTCCGGTCGAGGGTGCGGGACCACCAGTGTGGGTTCAAAGCCTTCGACCGCGAGGCGTTGTTCGCGCTGCTTGCGGACGTCGAGGACGACCACTGGTTCTGGGACACCGAGGTGCTGGTTCGGGCACAGCGGGCGGGCTACCGGGTGAAGGAGTTCCCCGTCGGCTGGGAGCCACGGGCCGACTCGACGGTGAATATCGTCCGAGACGTCCTCGGGATGGGGAGCCAGGTCGTCCGGACCTGGTGGCAGCTCAGCGTCAGCCCACGACTCACTCCGCGGGTGAGTCTGGCCGGCGGAACTGTGCTCGTCGTGTTGGCGCTCGCGCTGATGACGGTGTACCTCGACCCCGCCGCAGTCATCAGCCGGCTGGGGAGTGCGGACCCCACGCTGGTCGCGGCGAGCGGGGTCGTCTACCTGCTCTCGTGGCCGCTTCGAGGGCTCCGGTACCGTGATATCCTCGCGGCCATCGGCTACCGCGAGCGGTGGACGTTCCTGACCGGTGCGGTGTTCATCAGCCAGACCGGCAATCTCGTCTTCCCGGCGCGGGCCGGTGACGGCGTCCGCGCCTACGTGGTGAAGGCCCGTCGGGGGATCCCGTACCCGTCGGGGTTTGCGTCACTCGCCGTCGAACGGGTGTTCGACCTGCTGACCATCGCCGCCCTGGCGGGCACAGTGCTCGGGGGGCTCGTCGTGACCGGCGACGCCGGCGCCCTCGTGACAGCGCTGGCCGAGGGTGTGGGTGTGGGTGGGGACACCGAAGCGGCCGGGCAGACGGCGCTCGTCGTCGCCGCGGCCGTCGGGGCCGCCGCGGTGCTCGCCAGCCTGCTCATCGTCGTCAGCGCGCGCTCGGAGCGTAACTACGCCCGGCGGCTCGTCACCCGCCTCAGCTCCGACGCCTACGCCGACTACGTGGCCGGCGTCCTCGAGCAGTTTGCCGGCGACGTCCAGACGGTCGCCCGTGACCGCGGCACCTTTGCCCGCGTGAGCGTGACCAGCCTGCTGGTGTGGTCGCTCGACGTCGCGGTCGCGGTCGTCGTGATGCTGGCCTTCGATGTGGCGCTCGCACCGGGTGTGCTCGTGGCAGTCACCTTTCTCGCGGTCAGTGTCGGGAACCTCGCAAAGGTCCTCCCGCTCTCCCCCGGCGGCGTCGGGCTCTACGAGGGGGCCTTCACGCTGCTCGTGGCCGCGCTGACACCGGTGGGGGCGGTTACCGCCCTGTCGGTGGCGGTGGTCGACCACGCGATAAAGAACCTGGTCACCGTCGCCGGCGGCCTCGGGTCGATGGCGCTGTTGAACGTCTCGCTGACAGCGGCCGTCGAGGAGAGCCGCGAGGTCGACGCCAGCCCACAGGACTGAGACACTCGAATCGATCAATCGTGTTCGAAATTCCCAGAAAAACGGTCGACAAAGTTCCGATTACCTGTCAGTAACAAAATAGTTAAGTCAGGTCCGACCGGACCAAATAGCTGTAAAATAGTTCGGGGGAGAAACCAGGGGTGGCCCCCTCGGCGGATTCGACACGATGACCGAACGGATACAGACTCAGGAGACCGAGGAGGAGACAGCGGACGGGTCGCTGGCCTGCCCGGAGTGTGGCGGGAACGTCGTCGCCGGCGGGGAGCGCGGCGAAACGGTGTGTACGGGGTGTGGGCTGGTCGTCGAGGACGGCGAGATCGACCGCGGCCCCGAGTGGCGCGCCTTCGACTCCGCGGAGAAAGACGAGAAGTCCCGCGTCGGCGCCCCCACCACGAACATGATGCACGACAAAGGGCTGTCGACGAACATCGACTGGCGGGACAAGGACGCCTACGGCAACTCACTGGGCGCCAAACAGCGCCAGAGGATGCAGCGACTCCGGAAGTGGAACGAGCGCTTTCGTACCCGCGACAGCAAGGAGCGCAATCTCAAACAGGCGCTGGGCGAGATCGACCGGATGGCCTCCGCGCTCGGCCTCCCCGAGAACGTCCGCGAGA
>CAZQZE010000244.1:0-3765 GCA_964597715.1 uncultured Halobacteriales archaeon | reverse complement strand
GCTCCGGAGTTCCCGGAACGTGTACGACTCGTCGCTGCCCTCTCTGTCTCGTGTGTACATTGCGACCCTCTCACCGTCATCTGCCCACCTGTCGCAGGTGGTTGCCGCGAGGTTGAACTGGTCGGGGACGCTCCACTCGAAGCTCTGGTACAGTTCCTCGTAGCTGGCCCACTCCCGGTCGACCAGGTCCTCGTACGTCGAGCGGTCCGGAAACGCGTCCATGGAGCCGAGCACCTCCGCGACGGATAAATAATTTTGCCGGCAGAGGGAGGCGTCACCGGGTCGCCCGCGCCCCGACAGGTGCGGCCCGGGGCTGGGGTGTCTCAGCGGTCACTCGGGCGTTTCGGGCTCGACCCGCGACAGCCGCATCGCGTTACCGGTCACACCCAGGCTCATCCCCATGTCGCCGACGACGACCGCAACGGCCACGCTGACGAGCCCGAGCGGGACGCCGAGTGCGAGCAGCGCCTTTACCCCCAGACTCGCCCAGATGTTCTGTCGGATGACGCCGTTTGCGGTGTGTGACAGCGCGTACAGGTACGGCAGCTTCCCGATGTCGTCGCCCATCAGCGCGATATCGGCGGTCTCCAGGGCCGTGTCCGTCCCGGCCGCACCCATCGCGACGCCGACGTCCGCCGTTGCGAGCGCAGGGGCGTCGTTGACCCCGTCGCCGACCATCGCAACCTCGCCGTGCGCCGCCTGTAGTTCCTCGACAGCCTCGACCTTCTCCTCGGGCAGCAGGTTCGCGCGGTACTCGTCGACGCCGACCGCCTCCGCGATGGCCCGTGCGGTGCCATCGTTGTCGCCGGTCAGCATCACGACGTGTTCGACGCCCGACGCCTGCAGGCGCTCGACGGCCCGCGCCGAGCCGGGGCGCACCTCGTCGGCGATGGCGATAGCACCCAGCAGGTCCTGCTCGGTCCCGACGAGGACGACCGTCTTGCCCTCCGCCTCGAGCCCGGCGAGCGTCCCCTCGGCAAACGGCCCGTCGCCGGCCACTGCGCCGGGTGCCGGTACCCCGCCATCGGACCGCAGGTCAGACGAGCCCCCCGCCCGGCGTCCGGAGGTGTCCGCCCCGTGTGCCCCGACCGCAAACCCCAGTTCCTCGAACAGCGCGGGCTTGCCCGCGTAGTAGCTCTCGCCGTCGACGTCGGCCCGGATACCCCTGCCGGTCAGACTCTCGAAGCCGGTCGGCTCGGGGTGGTCGTCGACACCGGCGTCGCCGGCGTGAGCACGGACGGCCCGTGCGATCGGGTGCTCGCTGCGTCGCTCCAGGCTGGCGGCGTAGCGCAACAGGGTCCGCCTGTCGGTCCCCTCGGTCGGGATGACGTCGGTGACTGTGAGTTCGCCCCGGGTGAGCGTGCCGGTCTTGTCGAGGGCAACGGCGTCGACATCACCCATCGCCTCGAGGTGGTTGCCTCCCTTTACCAGGACACCGTTTTTGGCGGCGCTCGTGACCCCGGAGACGACGGAGACCGGGGTCGAGATGACAAACGCGCAGGGACAGGCGACCACCAGGAGTGTGAGCCCGCGGACGAACCACGCACCCCAGTCGGCGGCGACAGTGACCGCGTAGCCCGCCACCTCGACCGAGACCGGGTCGGCGACCAGAAGCGGCGGGACCAGTGCCGTGAGGACCGCAAGCACCACCACTACGGGCGTGTAGTAGCCCGCAAACCGGTCGACAAACTGCTCCGTCTCGGTCTGGTTCTCCTGGGCCCCCTGGACCATCTCGATGACCCGCGAGAGCGTGGAGTCGCCGGCTGTCGAGGTGACCGTCACCTCCAGGTAGCCCGCCTCGGTGACCGTGCCGGCGTACACCTCGTCGCCGGGCGCCTTGTCGACGGGCACGCTCTCGCCGGTGATCGGCGACTCGTCGACCGCGCTCTCGCCCTCGCTGACCGTCCCGTCGAGCGGGACCTTCTCGCCGGGGCGAACCACTACCGTCTCGCCCACAGCAACGTCGTCGGCCGGGACGGTCACCTCCTCGCCCGCCCGGCGGACGGTCGCCTCGTCGGGCGACAGTTCCATCAGCTCCCGCAGGGAGTCACGCGCCCGGTCCATCGCGTAGTCCTCGAGCAGTTCCGCGACGCTGAACAGGACAGCAAGCGTCGCCGCCTCGACGACGTAGCCGATGGCCGTGGCGGCGATGACCGCCGTCCCCATCAGCAGGTCGATATCGAGGCTCAGGTTCCTCGCGGAGTAGTACCCGCCGCGGACGACCGGGGAGCCGGCGGCCACGACCGCCCCGAGAAGGAGGAGGTCGGCGAGGTGTAGTTGTGAGTCGAGGACGCTCGCGACGGCGGGGTTTCCACCCGCAAACACGAACTCGACGAGGAGCCCGAGCGCGAGAGAGACCGCACCGACCAGCGTCTTGCGTGCCCGCGGGCTCGTCCACACCTCCGCCGGCGGTGCGATGTCGACGCCCTCGGGCCGGTCGGCGTCCTCGGCGCCTGCCCCGCCACCGGCCACCTCGTAGCCGGCGCCCTCGACGGCGTCGACCACGCCTGCCTCGTCCACACGGCCGGTGTCGTAGGTGACCGTCGCCGTCCCGGTGGTGGGCTGGAGCGCCGTGTCGACGACCCCGTCGACGCTCCCGAGGCTGTTGTCGACTTTCCCCGCACAGGACGGACAGTCCATCTCCGGCACGGCGAGGCGGACGGTCACTTCCCGCCGGTGCTCGCCGTCGGCCGGCCGCCCCGCCCCATCGTCGTCGGTCATCACCCACAGTTACGGCTGTCAATACGATAAGCCTTGGTTGGAATATTCCAAGCGCCTCAGAGCGGGGTCGGCGGCTGTTCGGTCTGTGTGCCGGCGACGTGTTGCTTTGCCAGGTGTTCCTCGGCCCGCCGGAGCCGGTAGGTGAGTGTCGACCGGGGGACGTCGAGGTGGGCGGCGAGGTCACCGACATCGACCTCCCGGGGGGACTCGTAGTAGCCGTGTTCGACGGCGGCCCGGAGTGCGGCCTCCTGTTCCGGGGAGAGCGCGCCGACATCCTGCCCTGTCTCTACCGAGGCCGACGCGTCACCCGCACGGAGCATCTCCATCCGCGCGCAGTCACCGACCGCCGTCTCGAGGCTGTCGAAAAACGCCGCCACGTCGCCGTCTCCAGGGTGGATGAGCCGCCACGTGTAGTGTCGCCCCTCGTGGCGCGTCTCGAACAGCACCCCGTCACCGAGGTGAGCCCGGGCGATATGTGGGACAGACGCACAGGCCGGCGTCCGCTCCCAGTGTGAGTAGAGGACGAGCGTGTCGCCGGCCCGGTCGAGCACCTCGGTAGACTGTGTGGCACTGCAGTCCTCCGTGGCCAGACAGTCGGCGTAGTAGTCGGTGTCCAGAAACGTGGTCTCGATGTCCGCGAGTGCCTCCGGCGTCCCGGTCGCGTGGTCGACACGCCAGAGATGTTCGGCGGTCGCGTGTAGCGAGAGCGAGCGGATCCGGGCGTCAGGGTGGGCTGTGAGCGTGTCGGCAACCCTGTTGTACCCCGGCTCGTACTCGAGGGCGAAGACGAGTTCCCGCATACGCTCACTTGGGGGTGGCGGGGTATAATCCACCGGGTTGGGGGTGCGAGACACCACCGTCGCTGGTCGTAGTAGTCCGCGTATCGACTGTCGGAAAAGCGGATGTTCGACGGTGCTAACCGAACATCTGGCGCATCATCCATAGAATGGGGCCACAGTGGGAACCCAAGAAGGAAAAACTACGCTGATGAACGCCTGTATCCGATAACTACTAGTAGACGAGGGAGTAGATCAGAGACCGCAG
>CAZQZE010000243.1:0-3775 GCA_964597715.1 uncultured Halobacteriales archaeon | reverse complement strand
GGGCGGGCCCGAGTCGCTCCTGGACGTGCTGGAAGCCCTTCCCCTCCTCGCCGAGTAGGTGTTCCTCCGGCACACGGACACTGTTGTACTTGATCTCGGCGTGACCGGCGCCGGTCATCTCCGAGCCCAGGTGCGGGATATTCCGGACGACCTCGACACCGTCGGCCTCGGCGGGGACGATGAACACCGAACAGCCCTCGTACGGGTGGGCGTCCTCGTCAGTGCGGGCAAAGACCAGCAGCACGTCGGCCCTGATCCCCTGGGTCGTCCACCACTTGTGGCCGTCGATGACCCACTCGTCGCCCTCTTTCTCGGCGGTGGTCTGGATCGACTTCGGGTCCGAGCCCGCGCCCGGCTGGGGCTCGGTCATCGAGAAGCCCGACCGGAGCTCCCCCTCGACCAGCGGCGTCAGGTACTCCTCCTTCTGGAGGGCGGTGCCGTGCAGTTCTAGCAGGTGCATGTTCCCCTCGTCGGGGGCGTCGACGCGCATCGCGGCCTGGCCCAGCGGGCTCCGGCCGGCCTCCTCGAAGGCCGGCAACACGTCCCGGAAGTCCTCGCCCATGCCGCCGTACTCCGTCTCGACCTGGGGGGCGTAGATGCCGTACTCGCGGGCCGCCTCGCGGAGCTCGTCGATGGTCCCCTCCGAGGCCGTCATCCCGCCGGCCAGTTCCCGCTCTCTGGGGAGGACAACCTCATCCATCAGGTCGCGTGCCCGTCCAGCAAGTTCCTCGGCTCGCGCAGAGTCGTCGTACGAGAGCATATCGTAGCCAATTGCTGGTCGGTATAAAACCACCCGCATCGAACCTCGGTCGCCAGGGATGCCCGGTTCCCGGTTTTGGGCTGCTCCGGTGACCGGCACACAGGCGCCGTCGTGTGGTCGTTCGGGCCGGTCTGTGCGGGTCGCCGCGGACGGGTTGGGTGTCGGTAGCGGGGGCAGCCCGCTCAGTTCGCGGCCATCCCGCCGTCGGCGAGGTGGACCTCGCCGGTGACGTAGGCGGCGGCGTCACTCGCGAGATAGACCACACCGGTCGCGATCTCCTCGGGGTCGGCAAAGCGGTCCTGGGGGATCTCGGTGAGCAGGTCCTCACGGATCGACTCGTTCTCTCGCACCCCCTCGGTGAGGTCGGTCTTCGCGTAGCCGGGCGCGAGCGCGTTCACCCGGATGGCGGGCGCCCAGTCGACGGCCAGGGTCTTTGTCATCCCCACCAGGGCGTGTTTCGAGGCGACGTAGGGGACCTGTTTCGGGAGCCCGCGGACCCCGCCGACGCTCGCCACGTTGACCAGTGCGCCCTCCCCGTCCCGGTCCAGCACCCGGCGGCCGAACTCGCGGGCACACTCGAAGGCCCCGCGGAGGTTGACCGCGAAGATGTGCTCCCAGGTCTCGGTATCGAGGTCGCGGGCGTCCCCGAAGAAGGGGTTCGTGCCGGCGTTGTTCACCAGCACGTCGGCCGGACCGAGCGCGTCCGCGACCGCGTCGAACAGCGCGACGATACCGGCGCTGTCGGTGACATCCAGCGTGACCGGGTGGGCCGCGGCCCCGGCGTCCTCGACCCGTGTTGCGGTCGCTGCCAGTTCGTCCTCGGAGCGTGCGACCGGGGCGACATCCGCGCCGGCCTCGGCCAGCGCGACGGCCGTTGCCTCGCCGAGGCCGCGGCTCCCGCCGGTGACGACTGCGACTGACCCGTCGAGCCCGAAGGCGTCGTGTGCCATACCAACACCACGCCCGCCGCGGTACAAGAGTCGTCGGACTCGGGCCGACGGACGGGTCCGGCGATGCACCCGCTCCGGCGCGGGCGTCTTAGGCCTCCTTGCTGACGCGATACCACTCGCCGGTCCAGGTGAACAGGTACTCGAAGACCGCCTTCACCGCCGCAAGGCTGTACACCGGGAGGACAAGCGGGACGAACAGCCCGGGCCAGCCCGGTCGAGGGACGGTCCCGCGGGCGTGGTCGAGCCAGTGGATCAGGTAGGTGACGCCGGCGATGGCGGCGAGCGGGACGACAAACAACATGTTTGCACCCACCATCAGGAGGACGGCAAACTTCGAGAGGACGGTGAGCATCAACAGGCTCCCGAGGACGGTCACAGCCCCGATGACCGCCGAGAGGGGGTTACGGTAGTCGGTCAGCGGGCGAACCGACGCCAGCAGGTGGTGGAGCACCTGCGCGTAGCCGGTCATCCAGCGCTTTCGTTGACCCCACCAGTCCCGCAGGCTGTGGGCGGCGTCGATCCGCGAGGGGTAGGCGAGCAGCTCGGTCACGTCGAGCCGCTCGCGGTAACACTGGTGGGCAAAGGCAAAGTCCTCGGTGAGCATCCCCTCGTCGTACCCGCCGACCGCCGCCAGCGCCTCCCGGCGGAGCACGACCGCCCGGCTGGCGGCCATCCGAAACTCGGTGAACACGTACAACAGCCGAAGCGCCACGTAGTTCAACAGCACCGACTCGTAGTAGGCAAAGGACTCGACCAGGCCGGTCGGCTCGGGGACGGTCCGGCCCTGGACGACATCGTTGTCGCCGAGCTTCGCGACGGCGGCGGGGACGAACCGCTCGTCGACGCGCTCGTCGGCGTCGAAGACCGCAAGATATGCCCCGTCGGTCTCCGCGACGGCGTGGTTGATCGCGCCGGCCTTCGAACCCGGCGCCCGCGTATTGACCAGATAGTCGACACTCTCGCTCGCGGCGAGTCTGGCGGCCCGGTCCTGCGTCGCGGGGTCGTCGGGCTCGCAGACGACCAGCACGCTCAGGTCATCGTAGTCGGACTGGCGGAGGCTCTCGACGCTCCGCTCGAGGACGTTCGCGTCCCGGTAGGCGGGGACAATAGCCGTCACGTGACCGGCGTCGGTCGCGAGGTCGATGTCCGAGGACCGTCCCAGCCCGACCAGGAAGACCGCCGCCGAGACGAGAATAAAGGCACCAAAGGAGAGCACCGAGAACTCGGCCTCGAGAAAGCCGACGGCTATCGGGATGGCGTTGAGCTGGAGACTCATCGTGACAAAGCCGGTGATGTACCCAAATGCCAGGAGGAGGGCGGAGAGCCCGAGGAAGACGAGGCTGCCGAGCAGACTCGCGGCACGGTTGCCGAGGGGGACCATTGTACCGAAGGAAGGCGTAGCCGCGATAATAAAACATCTGGGTTCCTCAGCGGACGAAATCCGAACCCTGCCGTCGTGTGGCCGGCACACAGCACCACCGGGGGCGCTCGACACAGCCGCCCACGGCGGTCCGGTCCGGGGGTCTGTGGGCGGAAACAACAGGTAATTAAACCATTACTCCATACTCGCGGCTATGAATAGGGACGCCATCTTGATCGGGGGTGCGCTTCTCGTATGGGTCGCATTCGTCTCCTTCTGGTTCGGCAATATCGTCGAGCTGACCTCGCTAGGTGTCGTCACCGGGTTCCTGTTGACTGCGGTAACAGTCATCCTCCACTACTCCGAGGGGACCGGGTGGGAGCCGACCGAGGACATCTCCCAGGACGTGTTGGAGCGGCGGGCAGAGACGCTCCCGGAGACCGACTTTCCCGAGCCGATGAACCGCTCGATCGGAGGCGGCGGCGCGCCCGCTGCCGTCGGTGCTGGCGGCGCGGAGGCCGAACTCGCTGACTCCGAGGAGGAGGGGGGAACGGAGGGCTTCGACCCCGCGGCAATCGAGGACCCCGAGACGTACGAGGTCGAGTTCCCGAAGAAGGGGGAGACCATTGCGGTAGCCGAAAACGAGAATCTGCTCGAGGCCGGCGAGGACGAGGGCTGGGACCTGCCCTACGCCTGCCGGGAGGG
>CAZQZE010000242.1:0-3784 GCA_964597715.1 uncultured Halobacteriales archaeon | reverse complement strand
CGTCGACGACGTTCCCGCGCTCGACCTCGACCTCGTCCATGTCGAAGGCCTCCGGCGGAAACGTCTGTTCGGTGACCGCGAGCGCCAGGTCGGAGACGAGAAAGACGGGGATCTGGTACTTCTCGGCCAGGTTGAACGCCTCGACGGTCTTCCAGAAACACTCCGCGACCGTCGTCGGCGCGACGACAAACCGGGGGATCTCGCCGTGGCCGCCGTACAGCGCCATATCGAGGTCGCCCTGCTCCTGTTTTGTCGGCATCCCTGTCGAGGGCCCCGAGCGCATCACGTCACAGATGACCAGCGGCGTCTCGGTCTGGGCGACCAGCCCGAAGCTCTCGGTCATGAGGTCGAGCCCCGGGCCGGAGGTGGCGGTCATCGCGCGGGCGCCCGAGCGTGCCGCCCCGAGCGCCAGGTTGATCGCCGCGAGTTCGTCCTCGGCCTGGACGACCTTCCCGCCGTACCGGTCGATCCGGCCGGTCAGATACTCCATCACGTCCGTCGCCGGTGTGATCGGGTAGCCGGCGTAGAACCGGCAGCCGGCGGCGATAGCACCCATCCCGATCGCCTCGTCGCCGTTCAACAGGACGTAGTCCGCGTCGGTCGTCTCGAGCCCGTAGTCGAAGTCGTGGTCGTACTCCGCCGCGACGTACTCCTGTCCCAGGCGGGCCGCCTGCTGGTTGTTCTCGACGAGTGCCTGGCCCTTGTCCTCGAACCGCTTTTCGAGGGACTCGTCGAGGTTCTCGATCGGGAAACTCGCCACCTCGCAGGCTGCCCCCAGCGCGACGACGTTGCGCATGATCGCGCCGCCGGCGTCCTCGGCCAGGCTCTTCAGCGGGACATCGAGTCCGACCATCCCCTCCGGGACCTCGACGTCCTGCATCGTCGTTCGCTCGCCGTCGTAGATGATGACACTCCCCTCGTGAAGCTCGTCGAGGTTCTCGTCGATGGTCCGCTCGGTGAGCGCGATGAGGATATCCAGACGGTCGACGACACTCTCGATACGGTCGACAGAGGTACGTACCTTGTACGCGGTGTAGCCCCCTCGGATCCGGGACGCAAAGTCCTTGGAGGTAAAGACGTGTCGGCCTGCCCGTGAGAGTGCCTGAGCAAAGATCTTTCCTGTAGAGTCGATCCCATCGCCGGCTTCGCCGCCGATGGCCCAGTTAAGGTCGTCGGGCATACTAGCCGACCGTATCAATAGCGGGGCAAAAAGCCTTCTGTAAGCCGGATCCGGCCTCGCCGGCGGGCGCGAACCGCCCGATGAGACGGCGAGCGGGCCGGTAGCCGCGACCGGAACGAAAACCCCTTGCCCGGCCTCGCCTAAAAAGTGGGTATGGATGAGACTCCGCTCCCGGTCGCAGCCGTGGAGGAGGTTGGCCCCGACACCGTCGCTATCGAGTTCGAGTCGCCGCCGGACTTTGCGGCCCGACCCGGCCAGTTCGTCAAACTCACGACGGAGGTGAACGGCCAGGCGGAGCCGCGCTTCTACACTATCTCCTCGCCTGACGTTGCGGACACCTTCCAGGTGACCGTCGGGGTCGACCCCGACGGGGACGTCGGTCCCGTCCTGCGCTCGCTCTCGGCCGGCGACGAGGTGGTCGTCTCCGGCCCCTTCGGCAACGCCTACTACGAGGACGAGCCCCGCGTCCTCGTCCTCGCCGGTGGTCCGGGCGTCGGCCCGGCGGTCGGCATCGCCGAGCGAGCCCTCGCCGACGGGAACGGGGCCGCTGTTGTCTACCGGGACGAGACACCGGTTCACGAGCAGCGGCTGGCCGCCCTGGCCAACGACGGGGCGGATGTCACCGTCCTCGGGCCCGCGGACTCGCTGACCGAGGCCGTCGCCGACACCCTGACCGGGGACACGCAGGCGTTCGTCTACGGGTTCGGCGAGTTTCTCGACGACGCCACCGCTGCCGTCGAGGCCGCCGGCGGGGACCCCGACGCCGCGAAGGTCGAGAACTTCGGGTGAGGGAGGCCTTTTGCCTCTGGCGACCCAACCGTACGTATGTCAGACCAAAGATACGTATACACGTCACACGGAACAACGGCACAGAGCGGGACCGTCGGTGACCTGGAGTCAGTGGTCAACGAGTACGCCCGCGAGGGGTGGCGACTTCACGAAACCCTCGAGGAGAACGGGACGACCATCGGGCTGGTCTTCGAGCGGGAGGTCTGAGTCCACAACGGGGTCACAGCCGCCGGTCGGTACGGCTCCGCGGGTGGCTGCCGGGCGACATCACCCGGGGTGGTCGCCCTCGCTGTCCCAGGGTGTGCCCTCGTTGCTGCCGCCGGTCTTGTAGGTGCCGTGGGCGGTGGCAACGTGTGTCCCGTCGTCGTCGTAGACCTCGACGCGAGCCAGCGCGAGGCTGTTGCCAAACCGGACCAGTTCCGCCTCGGCCCGGAGGTCCGAGGTGGCCGGCGCGAGGTAGTCGATCCGCATGTCCACCGTCGGCGTCGGCACATCGGTGTAGGACATGACCGCCGACCCGCCGACCGTATCGGCAAGCGCGTACGTCGCGCCGCCGTGAGCAACCTCCGTCTCCGGGTTCGACGCGTGGGCCTCCGTCAGTGGCATCCGCCCGACGGCCGTTCCCTCCCCGACCTCTACCAGTTCCATGCCGAGCAACTCCGCGAAGGGCATCCTGTCCAGGCTTGGCTCCTCGCTCATGTGCACCGATCCACCGGACAGGGACAAAAGGGCGCCGGAAGCAACAGCGCCCGGGTCCCGGCCGGGTCAGTCGTCGGTGTGTCTGACGATGTGGACATCGTACTCGGGGTCCTCCGAGATGGGGCTGCCGACGCTGGTGACGGGCGTGGAGACGCGACCGGCGTTGTCGCTGCCCACGAAGACGATCGAGGCGTCGATATCGTGGGCCACCTGCCGGATCGTGCGGGTGATGTCGTTGTGTGTGGTGGCCGCGAGCGAGGCCATCGACTCGGGCCGCTCGGCGCGGAACGTCGCCGCGGGGGCCACCTCCTCGACCTCGGCGGCGAACCGCTGTTCGACCGTCTCGGGGTCGTACGTCTCGCCCTCCTCGACCCAGCCTCGTTCCAGCGCGAACGAGGGGTCGTCAGGGACCACGGTCAGGACCACAACCGCCTCGTCACGGTAGTCGGCGAACTCGGTTGCCCGGCTGACCGCCGCCCGCGACAGCGCGGAGCCGTCGTACGGTGAGAGCAGTGTCATGCAGTCAGGTTGTCGGCCGGGCCTGTAAACGTAGGGGTAGTGACCTCGAGGCGGTTATTCCTCGTCGGCGTCCGGCCGCCCCCAGGCCTTGTACAGTTCCCGGCGGTCCCGCAACCCCTCCGCGGGCAGGGCGTGGTCGACGACGTACGCCTCGGCTTCGTGTTCGTTGTCCCACATGGCCTGGTGGGCGCCCGGCAGGTCCGGCCAGTCGACGACCTTCGGCGTCGTGACGTCGATGGCGCCGGCGTCGATCTCGGCGTTGAGCTGCTGGACCTCGTAGGCGTTCGAGAGGTGACTCCCGAGGACCGACGCCGTCGGCATGTGGACCGACCGCTGGCGCATCCAGACCTGTGGCGCGTAGAAGGAGTACCGCTGGTCGCCGACGTCCTCGCTGTAGACGACCCGGCCGGTGTGGGGCCGGACGAGCATCGTCGACACCCCGAGCGCGTCGTGGCCGGCGCGGTCGAAGACCACGTCCGGGTTCCCGCGGGGGTTCTCCGTCGTGCGGAGATGTTGGCCAACAGCCTTCCCCAGCGGCTTGAACGCCGAGTCGGTGTACTCCTGGACCGCCTGCTTGAACGCGTCCGGGTCGGCCTG
>CAZQZE010000241.1:0-3811 GCA_964597715.1 uncultured Halobacteriales archaeon | reverse complement strand
CGGTCGGCAACCAGATCCAGTCGGACTCGGCGACGTTCTCGCTGAGTTTCTACGCGGTCCAGAGCCGGAACAACTCCGGATTCGGCAACGCATAGTCGGCCAGCTATCGCCCACAGGGAGAACAACCACCCCCCCACGCTGGTGTGGTGGTGTTCGGCCACGCTTCGGCGGTTCGACTCCGGCGGTGGGCCTCGAACAGACAAATGACAGACCGAATCCGACACACACCGCAGGCGACAGGGGTAGGGAGCACCGGAGTCGGTGGCCGGGGGCCGGACGGCCAAGCCGCCGGCACTCCGCAGGAAGCCGTCAGGGGCGTCGTGAGTGTCGTCGGATGCGGGTCCACAACAGGCACAGGCACTAAGCCGGAGCAAGACACAATCCGCGACCAGGGGGAGATCAAAAATGGATAGACCGAAACTGACACGACGGCGGGTCCTCGCCACGGTGGGGGCACTCGGGGCCGCAGTCGGGGGCACCGGCCTCGCCACGGAGCCATCGATCACGTACGCGAACACCACGACCGTCCAGGTCGAATCGGGGACACTCGAGGTCGAGTGGCGGGAGACGTACAACGGCGAGGTGCGTGAGGACACACGTAATGGCAACTTCACCTCGGATGGGGCAGTCATCGAGTTCGATGGCATCCTGCCCGGTGATGCCGGGACGCTGAGCTTCCGGCTCACGAACATCTCCGGCGAGGAGGTTGACCCAGAACTCTCACTAAATCTGGAGAGTGCGGCCGAGAACGGGATCAACGAACCCGAGCGGAAGGCCGGGGACACGTCCACAGACGGCGACCCTCAGGGCGAGGACTTCCCCGGTGAACTCCAGAACAAGGTGCAGGCGTCGCTCTGGGAGGACACCGGAATCGCAGGGGTGAGTGATATACTCGGCATCAACGGCTTCGGGGCCGATAACCTCACCCAGGACCTCGGCGAGCCAAACATCGGCGACGGGACACTCAAGGCCGTGGCCAACAGCGTGAACAACTACTCATTAGGGCCGCTCAGCAGCGCCCCTGATGGAGGCCAGGTGTCGGTAGCCTTCCGGTGGGAGTACGCTGATCCTGCGGATATCAATATAACGCAGGGCGACTCCGTCAAATTCGGCTTCGAACTTGAGACGGGTGGCGGCTGATGCACCGCGTCGCGTCCACCGCCCTCGCGAGCGTGGCGGGCACTACAGTCGCACCCGAGAGGAAACAGACAGGGGTTAAAATTAAGTGCACGCCAGATAACGTGTCTGTTAACGGGCCTCGAGTTCGGCGGCCGCGGGGTATCGGGTCCGGTGGGGGGAAAGATGTCCGATAATCAGCTTAGCCGGCGGAAAGTGCTCACTGCCCTTGCAACGACAGGGGGTGCAGGGGCAGTGGGTGGTATCGGCACCGGCGCGTTCTTCAGCGACGAGGAGAGTTTCACCAACAACGGTATCACCGCCTCCAAGTCGGTCGCAGGGACGGTCGACCTAGAGGTTGATGTCGCTTCGCTTAGCGACGCCGAGGGGGTCAAGTACTCCGTCAACCTCCCGGAGGGGGTCAACAACAACCCCTCGAACGTCTGGGTCCGAGCAGAGACGTGCCCACCAGATTCCGCAGACCACATAGATGTGAAGGTTCAACTCGTCTGTGACGGACACTCTCAGCTGATCGCGGAGGGGACGCTGAAGGATGTTCTCGAAGCCCTCCGCCAGGGAACAAAACTGGAGTGTGACGGGTCCTGCTTCCAGCCCGGTGAGAGTGCGGACCTCGAGCTGGAGGTGACTGACGTCCGCCCCGGTGCTCAGTCGGGGATCGAGTTTGTTTTCGAGTTCTACGCCGAGCAGTGTCGGTACAATACCGATGTCGACAATCCGTTCGACCCATTGTCGGACTGTGAGGAGACGGACACGTCAGGCAAGGCGATCAGTTTCATCGCGTTCTGTTCGGAGTCGGGAGAGACGCTCAACCCGGACATTACCGCGATAAACTCCGAGAAGGACGGCGAGCCGACGTCGGTCGACTGGACAACCGACGCCGGTGTCGATTACGTCGTCGTCAAGTCCGGGCAGAATTTCACGATATACGATTATAACGGGGCAGACTCCGGGACCGCAACTACCGGTGGCGACCCCGACGCGGATTTCTACGGCAGAGTCTCCGGGGGTGCCAAGAACGGGTTCAGTGAGGGTGCGGATGGGCCTGGCAGCGGTAATAACGCGTCCAGCGTCCCCTGCGAGCTAGCAGCCGACATCGTCGGTGACGGTGACTTTCCCGACGGTGGCACGTCGACCAAACTGGAAGCCGACAAGGGGGAGATACAGTCATGACTGACAACACCGAGGAGGACGGGTCGCTCGTGCAACAGATTCCGTGGCGGCGCATTGCAAACGTCGCGGGGCTGGTGTTGTTACTCATAGTCGTGGTGCCCTTTCTCGTGTACGCCGTCCCACAGGTCGTTGGCGCGGAGCAGAGTTACGTGGTGCTCTCGGCGAGCATGGAGCCGACGATGAGCCCCGGCGACGCCATCCTCATCGACGACACCCCTGCCGCGGAGATCCAGCAAGGCGACATCATTACCTTCGCCAGTGGCGGGAGCGGCCAGCCGACGACTCACCGGGTCATCGAGGTGGTCGAGCGAAACGGCGAGACAGCGTTCATGACACAGGGTGACAACGTCGAGGACCCCGACCAGTCACTTGTCACGCCGGCAGAACTCGAGGGAAGGGTGCTGTCGGTCGGTGGCTACCCGGTCATAATCCCACTGATCGGCCACGTCATATTCTTCGCGAGCACGACTCAGGGACTCATTACGCTGCTCATCGTGCCGCTGGCTCTGCTGGTCGTCTCCGAGATCTGGGATATCGTCGCCGGCGCGAGCGGGGGGACGAGTGCCGGCGCAGCGGCCACAGGAGACGGGGACGAAGCCGAGGACATCGAAACCGCCAACAGCGAAACGGTCAGTACCGAGCGCGATGGGGGCGAGCCGACGAGCGCCGAGTCCAGTGCCGACGGCGACGCCCCTGCGGCCGAGGGACTGGTCGGGAGTTTCACAGAACTGGTCGGGGGTATCAAGGAGCCACCCGAGGCGCCAACACCAGAGGCCGAGCCCGGGAGCCCCGACACCGAGGAGGACGGAGACGGCGCGACGGTCGAGAGTAGCGGGGCAGATATGTCGGAGACGGATGTCGGTGACACCGGGGCGGAGGCAGAGGCCATAGAGACGGATGTCGGTGACACGGCAGAGACAGACAGCAGTGACGCGGGAGCGGAGACAGAGGCCACAGAGACGGACGACACAGAGGCCGGGTTGGTGTTCAGTGCGGCCGAACTCCAGTTGGGGCTGGCAGTGCTCGGCATCTTCTTTGCCTACGGCCTCTGGGTTGCCTACGCCACGTTCTTTCAGGTGTGGGCCTTCGCCGTCACGGCGAGTGTCGCCGCGGGGCTGCTCTTGCTCGGTGGGCTGTACGTCGTGGGCGGGCAAGAGGACGCCACCGAGGCAGTACAGGCCGGCGAACAGGGACACGAGCCCCGAGTGCGGGAACAGACGGGAGGCGAGGGCTCCTCAGGGACCAACGGCAGCGAGTCAGTTCCGGTGTCGCGCGAGCGCCAGGAGCCGCCTATGGCAGCGGAGCCCTCGGGAGCGAGCGACACCGGGGAACCGGGGGCCGACGTTGACGAGTTTATCTGGATAGGGGAAGCCGACGACGCTGGCCGGCATCAGACCGGATTCGACCCGAACAGCGCAGACGGAGAGATGAACGGTGACCAACGGCGGGCCGACACCGCCAAGACATCCGAGGCGAGTAACAATGACTGAACGGAAACTTCTGG
>CAZQZE010000240.1:0-3885 GCA_964597715.1 uncultured Halobacteriales archaeon | reverse complement strand
CCGGCTGTGATGTTCATCGACTGTGCGTCCTTGCCCGAGGTCCGCTGGGACTCCTCGGACAGTACGATCATGGGTTGATTACCCATCTGCTGAGCCATAGTCAAGAGAATGATTGTCCGTGGTTCTATATAAAGGTTTCCTTGCGCGGCCGCGCGGCGCCCGACCGGTGGACGGAATCCGGGGTATGCCAACGAGTAGCGCGGCAGGGTTTAAATGTCAGCGGCGGCCTGTGTGTCGCCGCTCTCGACTCAGGTCCGGCCTCCCAGCCTCCCGGGCTGTCGCGCCCTGCGTGAGCGCGCCGGCTTACCACTCCGGCGTCGACCCCCCCACACGACGGCTGCGAAGGGCCAGCCCAACCACAAGCACGGCGCCGCCGAGACCTGCGGCCAGCGCGGCAGCGCCGAAGGCCCCACGCACACCGGCGGCCGAGACGACCACCCCGAACGCGAGCGGGGAGAGAAACTGCCCCAGGTACCCCGCGGAGGCGATATAGGAGGCAAGACTCCCCTGCCGGTCGGGCGGTGCCAGTGTCTCGACCCACGCGAACGCCGACGGAAAGACCAGCCCGGTCCCGACCCCCAGCAGAACAACCGGTCCGCCGGCGACGAGTGGCCCCTCGACGACGGCCGCGACGCCGAAGCCGACGACCCACAGCCCGAAGGCGGCCAGCACGAGCCGGTGACGGCCACACCGACTCACCAGCCGGCCGTACACCGCCGCGACAACCGCCGAGGCGGCGCCGTTGACCGCGAGATACACCCCCACTGCCAGTGTGGAGGTCACCCCGAGCCCGGCGAGCAACTGCGGGTAGTAGACCACGACCACGTACAGGAAGAGGTTGGCACCGAAGTACAGCAGATAGACCGCCGGAATCGCCGGAAACCGGTAAAATACCCCGAGAAGCTCCCGGACCCGCAGGGCCGGGCCGGAGCCCGGGTCTCTGTTCGTCCCACCGTGGTCGGTCGCGGGGACCGCGACCAGCGCAACCAGCCCCAGCGGCAGGGCGACCAGATACGCGCCGAACGGGGCGTGCCAGGAGACGGTCCCGAGCGCCCCGCCGACCAGCGGCCAGACGGCCGCCCCGAGACTGTTCGCGCTGCTGCGCAGCCCCAGCGCCCGGTCCATCCCCCCTTCCCGGTACAGGGTGTAGATGAGGACTGTCACCCCGGTGTAGACGAGCGCAACACCGGCCCCGAGGACGACCCGGGAGGCCAGGAGGACATCAAAGGAGTCGACGACAAGGCCGGCCCCGCCGCCGACTCCGTACAGACCCAGCCCCAGCAGGTAGGGGCGGCGCGGCCCGACACGGTCGATGAGCGCGCCGGCCACCGGGCTGGCGACCACGATCACCACCCCGTGGGTCGTGATGACCAACCCAGCCAGCGACTCCGAGACGCCGACACCGACCCCTATCTGGCGGACGACCGGCCCGATGACCGCGCCGGCCATCACTGTCAGTGTCGCCGACGCGAGGACCACGGCGAGGGTGAGCCGCCCCGGGGACGAGGGACCCTCGGCCGTCTCTGTGTCCGACAGGCCCGTCACCGCCCCCCTTGGGCTGTTGCCGTGTAGCCGGCCCGCAGGGACGGTCGTGCCTGCCGTGTCCCTCCCTGACCGGTCACTGTCACGGCCCCCGTCCGGCGTCCGTCACCCGGTGAACTGGTGATACTCCAGCCCACGGTGTTTGAGCTCGTTGCGTCTGCGCTCGAGAAAGGAGTAGACCGCGCCGTGCGGGGCGCCGTCGAGGAGCATCTCGGCGGCCTCCCGGATGGCGTCGACCTGCCGTGGGCCGCCGATGACCCCGAGGGTCGTGCCGTAGATGACAACCGAGGCGCCGGTCAGCTCCTGCATCAGCTCGCGGGTCCGGCCGTCCTCGCCGATGAGCCGCCCCTTCTTGCGCCGAAGGTCGTTTTTGTTCCGGCAGGCCGCGTCGATATCGACGATATCGAACATCATCATGTCGTCCTCGAGCAGCCGGAGCGCGTCCTCCGGGGCGAACCCCCGGCCGATAGCCTTCACGATGTCGGGGGCCTTCAGCGCGGTGACCGGGTCCCCGACAGTCTCGATGCGGACGCTACCGGTCTCGCTGTCGATGTCCAGTCGGACCTCCGTCCGGGCCTCGATCTCCCGCATCGTCTCGCCGCCCGCACCGATGAGAACGCCGATGCGGTCGTCGGGAACCTTCACGTGCTGCATAAGTAGACTTAGATATGCCAGGCTGCTGTTAAAGTCCTTCGTCGTGGCCCGACCCTGCCGGCCCCGAGGGCCCGGCTCACAGCTCCCGCGCAACCACCAGCGCCCGGTGGGACTCATCCCCGACGGTCTCCTCGTGCTCGTCGACCTGCTCGAACCCGTGGCGTCGATAGAAGGGGAGCCCGGCCTCGTTTTCGGCCAGTACGACAGCGTGCACCCGCTCGAACCCGCGCTGCCGGAGGCGGGCCCGGAGTTCGTCGAACAGCGCTGTCCCAACCCCCTCGCCCCACCAGTCGGGGTCGACGTAGATTGTCACCAGCTCCGCGCCCGGCCCGTGTTCGCCCTTGCTCCCGCCCGTGTAGCCGATGACCCGCCCCTCGGCGACCGCCACCAGGTAGACGGCGTGTGCTGCGGTGACTGCTCGCTCGACCGCCGCCGGGGTGTAGTGCTCCGAGAGCGCCTCCTCGATTGTCTCCGCGCTCATGATGTCGCCGTAGGCCGCCCGCCACCCCTTGCTCGCGACTCGCCTGACCCCGGGCACGTCTGCCGGCGTCGCGGACCGGACGCGTGGCTGCATGCGTGTCACTCTCGCGGACGGATATATGACGATTGCGGGGCCTGCCATCCGTTCAGTGTGGCGCGACCGTCACCTCCTCGGGGTTTGCCGCTTGGCGCCGTGCGGTCAGTCGTCCTCGCGGGGCGCCGCGTTCGCGTCGATATAGCCGAGCAGGTCCTCGCCGCTGGTGTCGACACCCTGGCGGGCGAAGAAGGCCGCGACGTTCTCGCAGTCCCGCTCGAGAAAGCGCTCGTGGTTGGGGTGATGGACCGTCACCGCCTGCCCGAGGTCGATGACGTACAGTTCGGAGTCGTGAACGACGATGTTGTACTCCGAGAGGTCGCCGTGGACCAGGCCGGCGTCGTACAGCCGCCGGAGGTACTCCCGGACCACCTCGAAGGCGGTCTCGGGGTTCTCGACGGTGACCTCGCCGAGCCGCTTTGCCCGGCCGGTTTCGGCGCCCAGAAACTCCATCACGAGGACGTTACGCTCGACGGCGACCGGCTCCGGTGACCGCACGCCCGCCGCTCGCGCCCGCCCGAGGTTCGCGAACTCGCGTTTGACCCACGCCGTCACGACGGCCTTCTTGTTCCCACCCAGCTCCTCAAGCCGGGGGTCCCCCTCCAGGTAGCCCCGCATGTCGGTGAAGTCGGAGGCGTTGATCCGGTAGACCTTCACCGCCACTTGCCGGCCCCCCTGTGGTCCTGTTCCGTCGCTGTCCCCTCTGCTCCCGGCCAGCGCGGTGTAGACGTTTGCCTCCTTGCCCGTCGAGACGGGGCCACCAAAGGCGTCGATGTGACCGTCCTGGACCAGCTTGTACAGCGCACCGTAGGTGGCGTCGTCGAAGACACTGGCCTCGACTTTGAGCTGGTCGGCGTCCTTGATCCGCTTGCGGAACTCGTCGAACTCCCGGTCCTGCGCGCGGGCGACCCGGTCGGCCTCCGTGTCGGAGACGTCGAGTTCCTCCCACTCGTCGCCGGGGGCGTCGACCTCGTCGGTGTCTAGCAGGCCGTACTCGGCCATGTCAGACGGGCCGACCCGGGCAGGCCGGGCCGGCGGGCGGTCGGGATGTCATGCGTTCTCCTGGATGTGCCCCTCCTCGCGGAGCTGGTCGGCCTCCTGTTTCTCGTAGCGCC
>CAZQZE010000239.1:0-3891 GCA_964597715.1 uncultured Halobacteriales archaeon | reverse complement strand
ACGACGACATTCTCTTCACCCACGTCACACTCGTCCCCTACTCGAAAAACGGCGAACAGAAGACCAAACCCACCCAACACAGTGTCAAGGAGTTGCGGTCGATCGGCCTCCAGCCCGACATCCTCGTCGGGCGCTGTGCGGACCCCCTCGACGACCAGACCCGCGAGAAGATCGCGCTGTTCTGTGACGTCCCGACCGACGCCGTCTTCTCGAACCCGGATGTCCCGGACATCTACCGGGTCCCACTGGTCGTCGAGGACGAGGGCCTCGACGAGTACGTGATGGCCCACCTCGACGTAGACGACGAGGCGCTCCCTCCGGCGGAGCGTGACACCGCCTGGCGGGAGACGGTCACCCGAGAGCCCGAGGGCTCAGTCGAGGTCGCCCTCGTCGGCAAGTACGGTCTAGAGGACGCCTACATCTCGATTCACGAGTCGCTGAAACACGCCGGCCTGGAGACGCAGGTCGAGGTCGACCGACAGTGGGTCCACTCCGAGGACCTCGTCGACGGGCACGACGGCCAGCTACGAGGGGTCGACGGCGTCGTCGTCCCTGGCGGTTTCGGCTCCCGTGGAACCGAGGGGAAAATAGAGGCCATCCGCTACTGCCGGGAGCACGACGTCCCGCTGCTGGGGCTGTGTCTGGGCTTTCAGCTCGCTGTCGTCGAGTTTGCCCGCAACGTACTCGGCCTGGAGCGGGCCCACTCCGCGGAGTTGGACGAGGACACCCCGCACCCGGTGATCGACCTTTTGCCCGAGCAACAGGGGACAGAGGACATGGGCGGGACGATGCGACTGGGTGCCCACGAGACCGACCTGCGGGAGGGGACGCTGGCCCGCGAACTGTACGGCACACACACCTGTACGGAACGACACCGGCACCGCTACGAGGTCAACCCCGACTATATCCCGACCCTCGAGGATGCGGGGATGGTCTTCTCCGGTGTCTCGGGCAACCGGATGGAGATACTCGAACTGCCCGACCACCCCTACTTCCTGGGGACGCAGTTCCACCCCGAGTTCCGCTCGCGGCCGACGCGGGTCAGCCCGCCCTTCGTGGGGTTTCTCGACGCTATTGCCACTGCCGAGACACCTGCCCGTGTGGGGGGTGATGACTGATGGTCGACGTCGGGTCGTTCGTCCCGGAGGCGAAAGCCGAGGTCGCCGAGGCACTCGGCGACAGGAACGCGGTCATCGCCCTCTCGGGCGGTGTGGACTCCTCGACGGCCGCCGCGCTGGCCTACGACGCCGTCGGCGACCAGCTCACCCCGGTCTACGTCGATACCGGGCTGATGCGGAAAGGCGAGACCACACAGATCCGGGAGACGTTCGACTACATGGACTCGCTGCGGGTCATCGACGCCACCGAACGGTTCCTGGCGGCGCTGGAGGGGGTCACCGACCCCGAACAGAAGCGCCACGCCATCGGCGAACAGTTCATCCGCGAGTTCGAATCGGTCGCCGAGGACGTCGACGCCGACTATCTCGTCCAGGGGACCATCTACCCCGACCGCATCGAGAGTGAGGGCACGATCAAGAGCCACCACAACGTCGGCGGGCTGCCCGAGGTCGTCGACTTCGAGGGGATCGTCGAGCCGATGCGCGACCTCTACAAGGACGAGGTCCGGGAGGTGGCACGGGCGCTCGAGCTCGAGGAGGTGGTCTCCGAGCGGATGCCGTTCCCCGGGCCCGGGCTGGCGGTGCGGATCCTCGGCGAGGTGACCGAGGAGAAACTCGGGGTGGCGCGGGAGGCCAACCACGTCGTCGAGGAGGAGTTGGCCGACCACGACCCCTGGCAGGCCCTGGCCGCGGTCATCGGGAAGGCAACAGGTGTGAAGGGCGACAACCGCGTCCACGGCTGGGTGGTTGCGGTGCGGTCGGTCGAATCCCGCGACGGAATGACCGCCCGCGCCCAGGAGGTGGACTGGGAGACCCTCCAGCGCATCCAGTCACGGATCACCGGTGAAAACGAGACCGTCTCCCGGGTGCTCTACGACGTGACCCACAAGCCGCCCGCGACCATCGAGTACGAATGACCGCGGCCACGACCCCGAGAGCGGGACACATATCCCGTAGCACCCCCTGAGACCGGCCATGAGAGTCATCGTCGCCGGGCCGGACGAACACGGTATCGCGGCCGCCACCGAGGCGGAGGGCCACGAGGTGACGCGGGTCGACGTAGCCAACCGGCCGGCCCTGGAGGAGGCGGGTGTGCTCGAGGCCGGCGCCTACGTGCTCACGGAGGTCCGGCAGGCGACCTCGATTCCGGTCGCGTTCGACCTCAACGAGGACCTGAGGGTGGTCGTCTACGACACCGACTCGCTGCCCGACTTCGCCCGCGGACAGGCCGACCTCGTGGTCGACCCGCAACTGCTCGACCCGGACGCCGTCGCGGCGGAGCTTTAGACGCGGGTCCCGGCCGCGTCGGTGCCGCCGGCCTCCCCGGCCCGCCGGGCGGCGTCTGCGACCCGGTCCGCCCCCCGGTCGACGAAGGGCGTGCCGTGGCCCTGACACGCGACCGCGAACTCGCCGGCCCGGTCGGCAACGTCGACGAGACTGTCACGGGCCCGGCTCTCGTCGTAGCCGAGATACCACGGTGGAAGTTCGTACCGTCCGTCTGACTCGACGACGAGGTCGCCGAGCAGCCCCAGCGAGTGTTCCTCGCTGACGAAGACGGTGTGACCTGGCGTGTGACCGGGCGTGTGGTAGGCGGTAAACGAGCCGACGGTATCGCCGTCGGCAACCGGTTCGACGGGCACCTCCGGTGTGGTGCGCGTCAGGTCGAGCGCCCGCTGGAGCACCCCCTTCCGGTTGCCCCAGGGCGGGCGCTCCTCGCCGCGCAGGTAGGGGGCGTCATCGGCACCGACGTAGACCGTCGCGTCGAGTCCGCCGAGCCTGCCGAGCCCGCCGACGTGGTCGATGTCGAAGTGTGTGATGATGACCCGCTCGATGTCGCCGACGCTCCCGACCTGGGCGATGGCCCGCGCCAGCCGGGACCTGTGCCAGGGCATCCCCGTGTCAACCAGGGTCAGGACGTCGTCGTCGACGAGAAAGGCGTTTGTCCCCTGCAGGTCGACCCACCAGACGTCGTCGGTCAGGGTTGTTACCATACCCCGAGTTGGGGCCGAGCGGGCAAAAGGAGCGGGACCGCGAAGACTCGGCCGGCAGTTCAGAGGCTGTCCGCCGCCTCGCCGTCGGGGGGTGTCCCGTCACCGCCGTCCTCGCTCGCCTCGTCGGTCTCGTCCTCGTCGGCACCGCCGTGAGCGCGGTGTGTGTCACGGGACCGGAAATCGACCAGAGAAGGGTCTGAGACGCGGAGGCAGAACCACTCAGTAGTGCAGTAGGTCCTCGACCAGCCTGTCGAGGTCGCCGTCGCCGACCCAGGCCGGCTCACGGGCGTCGGCGGTTCGCCACTCCGAAAAGCTGGTGACAACCAGGTAGTGGCGCCGCTGGAACTCGCCGTCGACGCGCTGGGTGACCACGCGGTGTTCGACCACCCGCTCCGGGCGGCCACTCGAGGCGTCGAGCACGACCTGGACCCGGGTGCCCGGGTGGACAGCCGCCGCCTCCATCGGGACGGTCGCAAAGGCCGCCTGTGGGTCGTCGATACCGACGACGACCGCCGAGTCGTTGCGTGCCTGGACCGCCCAGCCGCCGCCACGCGGCGAGAAGTACGGCCGGTAAAGCCCGGTCAGACTCCCGTTCGGGCCGAGGGTGTTCGTCCGGTTCCAGTCGACACCGGCGGCCCCCGGCGGGAGCGTCACCGACCGGTTCCCGACGGGGTCGTCGGGGAGCACCGAGGGGTCGGGGCTGAACCGGTAGCCCTGTGCGACGAGGCTGTCGTCGGCGTACTGGACCACCTGGACCGGCCCGTCGACCGACACCTCGGCGC
>CAZQZE010000238.1:0-3910 GCA_964597715.1 uncultured Halobacteriales archaeon | reverse complement strand
TCGAGTTGATCTACGAGTGGGTCGCCGACGAGAGCCCCTACAACGTCCGGACGTTTCTCTGAGCCGGACTGTACGCCGCGTCCGGCGCCTCTATCCTCGGCCCCACAGCCCCCGCAGGCCCGGCAGGTCGCAACCACGCTGCCCACCCGGCAACACGCCTCGCGACGACCCGACCCTCAGGTGGGCTGGTGCCTTTCGGACACGGCCGTGTGTCGGTCGGCTCTCCTGTCGTCCGTACCCGTACAGAACACCGCTACACAGTTGTCACCCCCTCGCTACCGGAGTCCGGTCCGGTCAGTGGGGGTAGATGGTGCGCCGAGGATGACTGTCTCGTACCGGTAGACGGCGTACAGTCCGGCGGTGAGAGACAGCAAGGCAACAGTCGCGGCGACCGGAGCTGCCCCGGTCCACAGCCACGCAGCCCCCGTCACCGCTCCGAGGGCGACGAACGCTGCCCCGCCCGCCGCGAGGTGCCGTGCGGGCGCGACCCCCGCCGGCAGTACACCGAGAAGAAGCGGGGCAAGGGACGCCTGCACCACGAGAGGGGCCACCAGGGACCCCGAGGCGAGCACGACACCGACAAACTGCCCGACAGCAAAGGCCGTGACTGGACCGAACACGACCCAGCACGCCCCGACGAGAGCTGCTCCGACGACTCCGACAAGTGGGTCGATAACGGCGAAGACTGCGAGGACAGCTACGGCAGTGACTGAGCCAACCGGCCCCGAAAGGCTCGGCTGGTGAGTCGGTATATCCGCGTTCTCTGTGGCACTCACCGCGGATTCACCCCCGTTCCGGACTCCCGGACCGTCGACAGCACGGCCGCGAGTCGGTCGGCAGGCGCCACTTCCAGGGCCGTCACGCCGTTGGCCCGGGCGAGGTCCCGGCGGAACGCTTCGAAGTCGAGGTAGGCTGTGTATGCAGTCTCGATACCGACTAGCCCGGCAGCCTTGTAGAGAGGGTCGGGGAGGAGATAGCAGACCACACGGAGGTCTCGGCGCCGGAGGAGCCGGACGGCCTCGCGGAGTTCGGCCCGGCCGGTATCATCGGTGACGAGTACGGCCAGGTCCGCGCGGGACCGGCGTTCGAGCGCCGTTTCGACGGCCTCAAGCAGGGGGGCTTCGCGCACCCGTCGGACGTACGTCCCGCTGTCCGCGAACAGCGGCCCCAGCGCGGCCGCAAACGGGGAGTCGTCCTCGGCCAGTCGGTCGGCGACGGCCCTGGCCTCGCCGGGGTCGCGGAGCTCGCTGCGGGTGCCGGTGCCAGTGCCGTCGGTCGGGGTCAGGTCGGCCAGCCGGGTTCGGGCCCGTCGGTAGCCCGCGTCGGTCGCGGTTGGCTCCTGCCGTGTGGTCTCCCCTTCGTCGCCGACGGTCACCAGCCCCAGCGGGTCCGTGAGCGCGTCGGCGCTGTCGACGACCGCCAGCGCGAGTTCGCGCCCGTAGTCGAGTTTCGTCTCACCAGGCGGGCCGACCGCCATCGTCGCCCGGTGGTCGACAGCCAGCAGTGTCTCACGCTCCACCTGGGTCACAAACTCACGGACGTAGGCCTCTCCCAGCCGGGCGGTCGCATTCCAATCGATGTAGCTGGTCGGGTCACCGGGGACGTACTGTCGGAGCTCCGCCGGTTCGATACCGGCGCTACCCAGGTCGGGTTCGTGGTCGCCGTAGGCCCGCCCGAGACGCTGACCGCCCTCGCCGACGTGGATTTCCCGTGGCCCCCGTGGGCGGACCGTGAGCTCCGTCGTACCCTCGACGGCCACCGTCGTCGCAAACAGCCCAAGCGGGTCGACGGCCTCGAGCCGACAGGGGCCGACCTCGAACCGACCCGCGACCGGGACGGTCAGGACGACCGACGTACTGTCAGTGCCCGTCGCACACGTGACCGTCGGCGTTCCGTCGACCCGGTTGGCGGCCACCGGGAGAGAGCACTCAACCGTCACCGGGAGTGTCTCCGCGCCGGAGCGGGTTGCTGTCACGGTCACCGTTGCCTCCGCGTCGGTCCGAACAGCGGTCGGCGAGACCGTAACCGCAATCTCGGTCGCGTCTGCTGCGCGCCGGGCACCAACCACGAAGGTGTAGGCCCCACCGACGAGGTACGCTCCAAGGAGGAGGGCCCCAGCCAGAAGCGTGAGTTCGCCGGTGAGAGCCGCGAGCGCACCGAGCACCCCGACCGCCCCGGCAGTCGCACGGAAGCGACGAGTAAACCGCATTATCTGTCCGAGGTCGAACGGACAATTAGACCTGCCGGTAAGGACAAGAGGTTTTACCACACCGGCACACCCTCAGAACTGTGCGACGAGCCCCGGCCGGAGTCGTGCTTCGCGTGGCCACCCTCGTTCTGGTCGTGACCGCGGCAGCCGGCACGACCGTCGGTACGACCGCTCCAACGCCGGACGCCGGGGTCACGACCGACACACCCGTCGACCGTCTCGCGCCGGTCCCCGCCCAGACAAACAATACAACACAACACGAGGACCCGGACAACGTCTCGGAGGACGGCGACACCGGCCAGGTTGCTTCCTGGTTTGCCGGCCAGCTGGCAGACGGGCTCCGTGGGAGTACGCTCCAGCTGAGCCAGCGTGAGTACGAGCTCGCCGACCGGCTCGTCGGCGACGAGTACAAGGACTACTTGAGCCGGTACGTCGACGTGGCCGGCGAGACCGACTCAAACGCCGACGACGAGGCAGGTTCGACCTTCCGTGAGGTGCAGGAGGAGCAGCGCAGCCTCGTCAATCGCACGCGGACGTACGAACGGACGTTCCGGGAGTATCAGGACGCCCGGGAGGCAAACGACACTGCCAAAGCGCGCGAAGTTGGGCGCGACGTTCAGCGCCTCGCCGGCGAGGTCAACCGCTCGGCCGTCGCGGTCCAGCGGGCGACACTCACACTCGAAAATCGGACAGACGTCCCGTTGGCGGAGACGAGAGCCCGGCTCGATGCCTTGCGTCAAGAGGTGCTGGCCGAGCGGGCGAACGTAACGGCCGACCTATTCGTCGGGACGCGACTCGAGGTCTCGGCAAACCGGACGACCGCGGCCTTCGACCGCCCGGCCCTCATCACCGGACGGTTGGAAGTTACGAACGACTCGGTTGGCCCGCCTGCCCGCGCCCGACTCCGGGTCGGCGGGACAACCCGGCCCGTCGAGTTAGACGACCGGGGGACGTTCGCGGTCCCCTGGGACGTCCGCGCGCTCGCTGCTGTCGGGCCGAGGAACCTCACAGTCCGGTATCTCCCCGAGCCCGACACCCAGTATCTCGGGAGCGAGGGCGAGGTCGAACTCTCCGTCGCGCAGGTCGAATCGTCGGTCGACATCTCCACGGGTCGTCAGCAGGTCCGCTTCGGCGAGTCGTTGCGGGTTGAGGGCTCCGTCTCGGCAGCCGGCGAGGGTGTGGCTGGCTTCCCAGTCGTTATCGTTGCAGGCGACCGCCGGCTGGGCAACGTCACGACGGACGGGGACGGCTCGTACGTCTTCAGTGGGGCGTTCCCAGCAGCGGTCGTCGACGGACAGCGGAGTATCAGCGCGCGGGTGCCGCTGACTGGACGCGCCGTGGCCCCTGGGAACGCATCGACCCAGCTAGCCGTCGAGGCGACGGACACCGACATTGCGGCCGAGGTGGTCAGTGAGAGGGGGACCGTCCGTATTCAGGGGGGTCTAGCGACGGCCAATGGGCCGGTGCCCGGTCGTGTCGTCCGGGTCGACGCCCCCGGGATGGCTCCACTCGTCACACGAACCGACGCGGAGGGGCGGTACGCTGTTGGGTTTGCACGCCCCAATGATGACCCGACGAACGTCACTGCCCGTTTCTCCGGGGAGGGAACAAATCTAAACGGGAGCGTTGAAACTGTCCGGCTTTCCGCCGTGAACACGAGCACAGGTGAGAGCGAGAACATCGACGGTGGGAGTGTTGAGG
>CAZQZE010000237.1:0-3930 GCA_964597715.1 uncultured Halobacteriales archaeon | reverse complement strand
CGGACATCTACGGACCCAACGTCCCCCGGATGGTCGACGCCGACGAGGTCCCCTCGGCGACCGAGGACGAGGAGATCATCCCGCCCGAACAGTTCGGGATGAAGCTGATGAGCATGGACTTTCTCGTCGGCGAGGACGACCCCGTGATCTTCCGGGGGCCGATGGTCCACAACGTCCTCACCCAACTGTGGGAGGACGTCATCTGGGGGCGACTGGACTACATGGTGGTCGACCTCCCGCCGGGGACCGGCGACACCCAACTCTCCCTGCTCCAGTCGGTCCCCGTCTCCGGGGCCGTGATCGTCACCACCCCACAGGCCGTTGCGCTCGACGACGCCCGCAAGGGGTTGCGGATGTTCGGCCGTCACGACACGCCCGTCCTCGGCGTTGTCGAGAACATGGCCGGCTTTGTCTGCCCGGACTGCGGGGGCGAACACGCCATCTTCGGCGATGGCGGCGGCGAGCGCTTTGCCGCCGACGTCGATATGCCCTTTCTCGGGTCGGTCCCGCTAGACCCGGCGGTGCGGAGGGGTGGCGACGACGGCGCGCCGATGGTCTATGGTGAGGGTGACACCGCCGAGGCCCTCCGGGAGTTCACCCGCCAGACCGCGAGTATGCAGGGGATCGTCCACCGTCGTCGGGTCAGTAGCACCCGAACACAGGCCGAACCTGACGCCTGAACCCGGGCAACTGTCGGTCAGTCCGCGGGCTGTTCCTCGCGCAGGTCCGCTATCGTCCAGACGGTGACCCGGGCCTCGACGAGGTCCCGGGACTCAACCTCCTCGCCCGCCTCGTGAGCCTGGCGGGTCTCCTCCGCGGCCGCGAGCAGCTCCTCCTCGACGGCCTCCTGGTCCTGGCGGTCCCGGACCTCGTTGGTCAGCGCCTCGAAGTCCTCCCGGAGGTCGAAATCCGCGCAGGCGGCGTTACACCTCCCGATAGGGTTCATCCCGACCTCGAGTGCGAGTTCCCGGACCGTCTCCCAGTCGGAGTCACAGAAGTACAGCGACACCTCGCCGACGACATCCCGCCAGGAGATCCGGCCGCTGCGGGCCATCGCCTCGATCGCCCGCGGCGGGAGGTCGAGCCGGTGGCTCGTCTCCGGGTTCCGGCAGAGACAGCAGGGGCGCTCGCGCTTGCCCGTATACATAGTTATGCTCAAGACCCGAACCCGCTTGAGGGTGGCGGAACGAACGCCCGGAGCGGCCGACAGCAGCCGCCCGTCTCAGTCGTCGCCGGAGTCCTCCCCGTCGGCCTCTCTGGGCCCCAGAGGCCAGGAGGCGCTGTCGGAGAAGTCGATGCCCATCCGGTGTGCGGCCCGCGAGATGACGTGACCGCCGGTCGGCGCCGTCAGGAAGAGAAAGCCGATCCCGAGCAGACAGGTCAGACCGACCCCGCCGGGGCCAAAGAAGACGAAGCCGGCGAGAAAGACCGAGGCCGCGCCGAGGGTCGTCGCCTTGCTCGTGGCGTGCAGACGGTTGTAGACGGTTGGCAGGCGAAGCAGCCCGACAGTCCCAACCAACAGAAAGAAACTCCCGACAGCGACCAGCAACACCACCAACCCTGCCCGCAGCGGGCCGACTGTCGGCGCCCCACCGCCGGCGGCGGCCAGAACCGTCGCCGGGCCGGTCATGATTCGATAAGGTCCCCCTCTGTCACGTACCGCGCGACGGCGATAGTGCTGATGAAGCCGATGATCGCGAGCACGAGACTGACAGTCACGAACAGCCCCTGTTCGGTGGCCAGCGCAAAGAGCACCGCGATGGCGACGACGTTGGTCGCAATGGTGTCGAGGGCGACAACCCGGTCGGGGGTCGTCGGGCCACGGATGGCCCGGTAGCCGGCCAGAAGCGTCAGCGCGCTCGTCAGCGCCAGCCCGACCTGCACCGCGAGTGCGAGAAACTCGGGGGTTTCAGTCATCCCGTTCACCCCGCTTGCCCGCCGGTCGGTCACCGGACGTGTCGGCGCCGCCGGGCGTGTCCCCGGTGGGCCGCTCCGGCGGTGCGTCGGCCACGGCGGGGCTGGCGCGGGCGCTCGGACGCGGCGGGACCGGGTCCCCCGGTTCGCGCTCCTCGGCGAAGATCCGCAGCGCGTAGTCCTCCCAGGAGCGGATCGGTTCGACGACCGAGTCGCGGTCGCCGCTTATCGCGTGGATGTACAGCGTGTTGGTGTCGTCGTCGTGGTCCATTGTGAGTGTCCCCGGTGTGAGCGAGATACTGTTGGCGATGGTGGTGACTGCGAGGTCGGACTGAACCCGTAGCGGAACCTCGACGACGGCGGGGTCGATCGGCATCGACGGGGCGAGAACCCGGTAGGCGACGTCGACGTTTGCCGTCAGCAGCTTCTTGCCGAACAGCGCCGCGTAGGCGACGGTCGGCGGGATGGCCCTGAGGGTCCCCGTTAGATTCAGCCTCGCGCTGTAGAAGTTCCGCAGGAGGTACGCGACCGGCAGGCCAAAGCCGACCCCGGGCAGGAACTCCGCGAGCAGCCCACCAGGGGTGAGCGGGGGGCCACGGACGAACAGCCACAGGACCCCGAGGCCAACGCCGAGGACCGGCCAGCGCCGCACCATCACCGCCCCACCCCCAGGAGGGCCCGGACGGTCTCGGCGGCCTCGCCCCCGCCGGCGGACTCGTTTCCGCCGTTTGCAAGCGCCTCACTCGCGGTCGTCGGGTCGACGAGGTCGACGTAGCCGCCGGTGTCGACCGCCGCCGCCGCGCCCGCCTGTGCCGCCCGGTAGACCGGGTCGAACCCGACGCCAATCGCAACCAGCACGAGTGCCAGGGCGGTGACGACCGCGACCAGCGCGCGCGGGGTTCTCGCCGTGTCGACGGCCCCGGACGCTTCGCCCCAGAACCCCCGGTTCCAGGTCCGGGAGACGTAGACGATGGTCAGGACGGCCCCGCCGAGCGCAACCACGAGGGCCGGACCGCCACCGAGGCCGGCGGTCAGCGACCGCCCCGCGGTGTCGAGGACGAGCAGCTTGCCGAAGAACCCCGAGAGTGGCGGGATTCCGACGAGCGCCAGCCCCCCGAGGAAGAACGCACCCGAGAGGAGTGGGGTCCGGCCGGTCAGCCCGCCGAGGTCCTCGAACTGGATGGAGCCGACGCCGTCGTAGACGGCGCCGCTGACGAGAAAGAGCAGCCCCTTCGCGACAGCGTGGTTGAGGGCGTAGACGAGCGCAGCCGCGACGCCCAGCGCCCGGAGTGACCCCTCCGCACCCGCTGCCAGCGCCAGCGGCAGAACAATGAAGCCGGCCTGGCCGATGCTCGAGTAGCCGAGGACGCTGTCGAGGTCCTGTTGGTTGACCGCCGCGACCCCGCCGAGGACGATACTCGCCGCGGCCATCACCAGGAGCACGGGGCCAAAGAAGGCGAGAAACGACTCGCCGGTCAGAAGCGGCGCCCCCGAGGGGACGGTGGCCGCGGCGAAGACGGTGAAGTACAGCCGGATGATGGCGTAGATGCCGACCTTCTTCATCACCCCGGCGAGCACGGCGGCGACGGGGGCAGGGGCGGCCCGGTAGGCACCGGGCACCCAGAACTGGAAGGGGACGAGACCGGCTTTGAGTGCGAACACCACGAACAGCAACCCGGCAAGCCCCAGGACAGGTGCGGGGTCGATCCCGTACGCCCCCGCGTCCGCCAGCCGGCGAGCCATGTCCGCCATGTTCAGGGTGCCCGTGGTGGCGTAGAGCCCGCCAATGGCCACCAGCATGACCGCGCTGCCGACGAGATTGAGCACCACGTACCGCAGGGCCGCCATCGTCTCCTGGCGGCGACCGTAGAAGGCCACGAAGACGTAGCTGGGCATCAGCATGACCTCGAACCAGACAAAGAGGTTGAAGATATCACCGGTCAGGAAGGAGCCGGTGACGCCGACCAGCATGAAGTGATAGAGCGGGTGAAAGGAGACCCGCTGGCCGACGCTGTC
>CAZQZE010000236.1:0-3938 GCA_964597715.1 uncultured Halobacteriales archaeon | reverse complement strand
GGGCCGCGGTACGTCCCGCCGCCGCTCTCGACCACCGCCCGCATCAGCTCGGCCGTCTCGGGGTCGGTCCGCTCCGGCACCGTAGCCTCGCCGGCCTGCACCCGCTCGAGACGCTCGCGCAACTCGTCGGCGTCGACGACACCCCGCTCGACGAGGAGTGTCTCCATCGCCGCCAGCCAGTGCTCGTAGTACGAGGAGTCGAGATACCACGCGGGCGCCATGCGCTCGATGGCGTGGCGAAACGCGTCCATCGTGTACGCGCGCTGTGCCATCGTCACCATCACCATCGCGAACACCCGCTGCTCGAACCTGTCGCCGAAGACGGGCTCGGTCGGCGTGTGCGAGACCCGTCCCGTCCCGTCGGTGCCGCCGAGGTCGTGAACGCCGTCCATTACCGGTAGTGAGAGGCGGACCGTCCTAACTCTGGCCCCGACTCCACCCCGTGGCCGAGGCCGGGCGTCGTCGCGGCCGGGACACCGCCCTACACGCCAAAGGCGTCGGCCAGCCCCTCCCGGTAGGCCTCGGGCCGGTCCTCGACGACCCAGTGGAAGGTGTCCTCGAGCCGGACGACCTCGCCCTCGCCGGCGACGTCCTCGGCGAGACGTTCGCCGTAGGCGACCGGCTGCATCACGTCGTCGACCCCCCACAGGCAGGTCACGTCGGCCGTAATCGCGGTGTAGTCGAGTTCGGTCGTGTGGTTGGTGTTGGTGGCGGTGGCGTCCCGCGAGAGCGAGCGACGCCCCGCCTCGGTCAGCCAGGGCGCTTTCATCCCCTCGACAAAGTCCTGGTGGTCCGCCGCGTCGCCGTAGAGACCGTCACCGAAGGCAAAGTCGAGTTGCCCGTCGAGTTCCTCGAAATCCATGTCGGTGGTGCCGGGGAGGCCGAGATTCGCGACGAACTCGACGGGCCAGGAGTCGTAACAGACGGCGTTCGAGACGACGAGACGCTCGACCGCTGCCGGCTCGTGGGCGGCCATCCGGAGCGCGGCGCCGCCGCCGATGTCGTGAGCCACCAGCGAGACCGGACGCTCCACCCCGAGGTCGTCGAGTAGATTGTCGAGCATCCCCTCCTGGGCGCGGACCGAGCGGTCGAAACCATCGCGCATGTCGGAGTTGCCGTACCCCGCCATATCCGGCGCGAGCACGTGGTAGTCGTCCTCCAGTACACCCACGATATCCCGCCAGAGAAACGACCAGGTCGGGATCCCGTGGAGGAAGACAACGGTGTGGTCGGCAGGGTCGCCGCCCTCGTAGTAGGCGATTTCGACCTCGTGGCTGTCGAGCCCGACCGTGGTGTTGTCCTGCCGGTCGGTCCACTCCTCGTGTGTCGTCATGTGCAGGCCGTCTCACGGGACGGTTGTATGTGTTCCGGCGGGCGTCGGCCGTGGGCCTGACCGCGGCAGGCACGGTGTATATCTCAGCCACCAGGGGCCACGGTGGCCCGTGTTCTCCCGGTCAGGGCCGCTCTCTCGAGAGGACGTTCACACAGGAGATGCTGCCGGTGGCGTTGCGGCCGATACCGGCGTTGTGCTGGAGCCCGTACGCGGGGTCGTTGCCGACCTGGACCGCGCCGGCCTCACCACGGAGCTGTTCGTAGATCTCGTTGATCTGTGCAACGCCGGTCGCGCCGATGGGGTGGCCCTTGGCGAGCAGGCCACCCGACGGGTTGACGGGCTTCTCGCCGTCGAGTTCGGGCGCGCCGGAGTCGATGAACTCCCCGCCCTTGCCTTTCTCACAGAAGCCCAGGTCCTCGTAGGTCACGAGTTCGGTGATCGTGAAGCAGTCGTGGACCTCCGCGACGTCGATGTGCTCGGCGGTGATCCCCGCCTCGTCGTAGGCCTGACTGGCGGCCTGTGTGCTGGCGGGGAAGCCGACCAGCGCCTCGTCGTCGCCGCGCAGCAGGCTGTCCGTCGAGAGGCCCGAGCCGGCGACCCAGACGGGGTCGTCGGTGTACTCCTCGACAACGTCCTCGCTGACGACGATGGTGGCCGCGGCGCCGTCAGTGACCGGACAGCAGTCATAGAGGTTCAGCGGGTAGGTCACCTGTGGCCCCTCGACGACGTCGTCGACACTGCAGGTGAACTGGTAGTGGGCGTGGGGGTATTTTGCGCCGTTCTCGTGGTTCTTGACCGAGACCTTCGCGATCTGCTCGCGGGTGGTCCCGAACTGGTGCATGTGGCGGGTGGCGCGCATCCCGAAGAAGGCTGGCATGGTCACGCCGCGGCCCCGCCAGACCTGGTCGAGGGCGGCCCCCGCGATCAGTCCCTCGGCGGAGTCGCGCATCTTCTCGGCACCCAGCACCAGCGCCACGTCGGCCTGGCCCGCCTGGATCGCGGTGGTCGCCTGCCGGAAGGCTGTGCTCCCGGTCGCACAGGCGTTCTCGACCCGGCTGGAGGGGATCCCGAAGAGGCCCGTGGCGTGGGAGGCTCCCAGGCCGCTCGAGGCGTCGTTGGCGATGTCGAGGGTCCCGAACCAGGCGGCGTCGATCTCCCCGGGCTCGATCCCGTGGTCCACGTCGTCGACGGCGTCCATGAACGCCTTCTCGGCCATCTCGTCGATGGACTGCTCGAACAGCTCGCCAAAGTCGATGATACCGGCGCCGGCGATAGCGACATCTCTCATAGCCGGTCACCCCGCGGGCGCTTGAATTTGAAGGAATTCACTGGCAGGCCGTCGACGTCGAACATCGTACGGAAGTTGGCCTCGGCCTCCATCCCGATCTCGACGTCGTCGGGGTCGGTCTCGGTGAACAGGCCGTACACCCGGGCAGGCTCGCCGTCGCCCTCCTGGGGGATGTCGACCACAGCGACGGGCAGCGGCGTCTCGAACTCGTCGGGCAGGCGCTGCTGGACGACGTAGGACTGGACCGTCCCGCGCTCCTCGAGTTGGACGTCGTTCCAGTCGGGGTACTCGCCACACCGCTTGCAGACCTCCCGGCGCTCGGGGATGGTGACGTAGCCACAGGAGCCACACTCCCAGGCCTCGAGGCGTTCGTTCGCCGCGCGGTCGCGGACGAATGGCGGCTCGTGCATCAGGCGTCACCCCCGAGCTGTTCGCGGAAGGAGCGGTGTTTGGCGTACGTGACGTACTCCTTGCTGTCGAGATACTCCTGGACTGTCATTTCTGGTGTCGTATCCGCTGTGACGTCGACCGCGATGGCGTCGCTGCCACCGGGGCCGTAGGAGGCCAGCAGGACCCGCTCGCCGGCCGTCGCCTCGTCGAGCGCCGCCGCGAGGTCGAGCAGGACGCCGCCGGCGCCCGCGTACCCGACCGAGTCGAAGGTGCTGTGCAGGTCGGCGTCCAGACCGACGGCGCCGGCGGCCCGCTCGCCCCAGCCGCCGTCGTGTTCCGGAAAGACGCCGTGGTCGACGCCCTCGGCCAGCCCGTCGACCGCGCCGGTGACCGCCTCGAGGTAGTTCTTCCGGTTGAACCGGCCGTCACCCGACACGGGCGAGCCCCCGCGCTTGAACCGGCCGACGTAGCCCGTGGTGTGACTGGCGGCCTCTGTGACCGTACCGACACCCTCCTCGCCGAGGACGAGCGCGCCGGCGCCGGCGCCCGCCGTCTCGAGTTCGTCACTGTCGGGGTCGGCCCGGAGGACGTCGGCCGCGACGACGAGTGCGGTCCCGCAGTCATTGGCCACGGCGTCACGGGCGGCGAGGACGGCGTCGGTGGCCGCGCGCGCCGAGCCCTGGAAGTCGCCGGTCCGGAGGTCGGTCCCGGCCCCGACGGCGTGGCCGACGTGGGCCGCGACACCGCGCTCGTCGAAGGGGTCGGAGGTCGTCGCGGCGAACACCGCGTCCACCGCCGCCCCGTCGGCGTCCGCGTTCGCGAGGGCGTTTTTCGCTGCCTGTACGCCAAGCGTGACGATATTCTCGTCGTGTGCGGGGACGGCCGTCTCCCCGCCGCCGGCGTAGCCGCCGTGTTGCTGTGCGATGT
>CAZQZE010000235.1:0-3947 GCA_964597715.1 uncultured Halobacteriales archaeon | reverse complement strand
ACGGCCGGCGTTTAGTGATTGCGGAGCGGTCGTCCTCATACTGCCGGACAGAAGTACGTGAAGACCGGTGTCGTGCAGTGGCCCGAAATCCTGCAGTTTCGGCCCTCTCCGTCGGACGTGGGGTGCGAAATGTTCTGTCCGACAGTATCAGACCCGGACGAGCACCTTCACCGCATCACGCTCGTCCATCGCACGGTACCCCTCGGGCACGTTGCCAAGGTCGACCGTCTGTGTGAAGACGGGCGACGGGTCGAGTGTCCCCTGAAGCACGTCCGCCATCAGGTCCTCGATGTACGCCCTGACGGGGGCGACCCCGCCCGCGATTGTGACGTTCTTGCCGAACGCCGTGTCGAGGAAGGCGGCGTCACTGACACCCTGTGGGACGCCGACGTACCCGACCGTTCCGCCGTCCCGTGCGACCCCGACCGCCGTCTCCATCGAACTGGCCGCGCCGACACACTCGAGAACGTGGTTCGCGCCGCCGTCGGTGAGCGCCGTCGCCGTCTCAACCCCCGCCTCACCGCGGGCGCTCACTGTCTCGGTCGCACCGAATGTCTCGGCCAGCGCCAGGCGGTCCTCGTGGTGTCCCATCGCCACGACACGCTCGGCCCCGAGACGCCGGGCGGCGAGGACACCACACAGCCCCACGGCGCCGTCGCCGACGACGACCGCCGTGTCACCCGCCTCGACACCGGCACTGACCGCGGCGTGATGGCCGGTACACATGACATCCGTCAGCGGGAGCAACGACCGCAGCACACCGTCGTCGTCGGCGTACCGGTCCGGCACCTGTACCAGTGTCCCGTCGGCGTACGGTGCCCGTACCAGCTCTGCCTGCGCGCCGTCCTGGTTTCCCGCCCACGTATCACCGTGGACACAGGAGGTGTGGAGCCCTTTCCGGCAGAACTCACACTCCCCACAGCTGATCGCGAAGGGTGCGAGGACGCGGTCGCCCGGCCGGACACTCGTCACGTCGTCGCCGACAGCCTCGACGATACCCATCGGCTCGTGACCGACCGGGTCGCCGACGTTGTAGTCACGCTGGCCGCGGTAAAACCAGAGGTCGGACCCACAGACAGCGGTGTGGGTGACGCGGACAACGGCGTCGGTCGGGGCGTCGACCGTCGGGTCGGGGACCTCCTCGACTCGGATATCGCGCTCGCCACGGAATACTGCGGCCTCCATACAGCCGCTTGTGGCGGCCACCGGAAAAGTCTGCTAATTCCGTGACAGCGACCCGGCGCCTCGCGTGCACCCCGGCGCCCCGCGGTGCCCGCCGACACCGACAGGATTTTTGTCGGCTCGGACACTGCTGACCCCGTGCAAAAGACCAACGAGGACGACCTCGACTGGACCGAGTACGACCACGAGGAGGCACGTTTCCGGCGCAAGCAACTGGCCGACGCCGTCGGCGCCGAGGACATCGGCTGTAGCCTGTACGAACTCCCGCCGGGCAACCGCTCCTGGCCGTACCACTACCACACCGCAAACGAGGAGGCCATCTACGTGCTGGCCGGCGAGGGAACCCTTCGCGCGGCGGACGGCGAACACCCGTTACAGCCGGGTGACTACGTGACCCTGCCCGCCGACGAGTCCGGCGGGCACCGCGTGGTCAACGACAGCGAGACCCCGCTCCGGTATCTGGCCGTCTCGACGATGGCCGAACCCGACGTGACGATGTATCCGGAGATGGACAAGGTGGGGGTGTTCGTCGGCGCCCCACCGGGTGGACGGAGTGGCCGGGATTTCCACGCCTACTTCGCCGAGGACGACGAGGTTGCCTACTGGGAGGGGTGACCCGCGAAACGGTTCTCGGGCTGACAGGAGGGTGACGGACGTACCACTTGAGCACAACTACTTGCCCGTCCGCCCCTTACAACTGGTATGAGCGACGTGCCTGTCGACGACAGCCTCCCGGACAGCCCGACACACACAACTGGCATGGACCACGTCACCATCTGGGGGTCGAACGCCGAGTCGGTGCTCGACTTCTACCGCGACCTGCTGGGGATGCGGGTCGTGCTGCGCCAGCCCAACCTCGACGACCCCGACCAGACCCACCTCTTTCTGGACACGGGTGACGGCCGGATACTCACCTTCTTCGTCAGCGACGACCGGCCCTCGAACCGCCGGCCACAGCAGACCGACACCGGGGGCGTCCACCACCTCGCCTTTAGTGTCGACCCAGAGCGCTTCCAGGAGGTAAAGGCAGCACTGGAGGCTGACGACCGCGGCTACAACGAGTTCGACCGCGGGGTCTTTCACTCGCTGTACACCCGGGACAACGACGGCCTGACGATCGAACTCGCCGCCGACAAGTACGATATCCCGGAGGACCGTCGCGCGGACGTGCTCGTCGCCGCCCAGCGCCACCGCGAGAGCGCGGGCGCCGACTACGCGAAGGAAGAACACATGGAGGCTGCCCTGACTGAACTCGGTATCGAGGTGGACCCCTACGACCTCTCGGAGGCCGCCAGCGGCGTCGGCGGTGTCGAGTAAGTCGGCTGTCGGTGTGGCCGTGTCGGCGCCCTGGCGGCGATTCGTCGTCTGTCGATAGGGGTTTCGATGCCCTTTTGTCCGGCTCCCCCATGACAGCTGACATGACACGCGGGCCGCGGGCACAGTTGGCCGAGAAGATCGCCGGCGAGGTGACGCTGAGCGAGGAGCCGGGTGCGACACTGCGGAAGTGGCGCACCGACTTCGAGGTCGCACAGACCGCCCTCGCCGAGGAACTCGGCGTCTCCCCCTCTGTCGTTTCGGACTACGAGAGCGGCCGGCGTGAAAACCCCGGGGTCGGGGTCGTTCGCCGGACGGTCGACGCGGTGCTCGACATCGACGAGCGCCGCGGCGGCTCGAAGCTCCGCCAGCACGCGCGCGTCCTCTCGGCGGGCTTCGACAGCGACGTCGTCCACGACCTCCGGGAGTACCCGGCGAACGTCCCGCTCGAGCGGTACTACGACGCCATCGACGCAACCGAACTGGTCCGCGGGGACCGCGATACGGTCGCCGGCCACACCGTCATCGACTCGGTCCGCGCCATCCAGCGCCTCTCCAGCGACGAGTTCTACCAGCTGTACGGCCAGAGCACCAACCGTGCACTGGTGTTCACCGGGATCACCCGCGGCGAGTCACCGCTGGTTGCCCTGCGCGTGGTTACACCGACGCCAAACGCTGTTGTCCTCCACGGACTCGAGGACTCGGCGGTCTGGGAACACGCGGCCGACCTGGCCCGGATCGACGGCTACTCGCTGGCGACGACGACGCTCCCCCTCGAGGAAACCCTCGATGGACTCGGCGGCTTACCCTGACGGCCGTAACCCCGCCGCGTCGGGCCCGGGCTACTCGACGTAGGTGTACTTCCGTTCGCCCATCCGTCCCCACCCGTCGAAGGCAAACTCCCCGTGGGGGGTGGTCAGCGGCTCCATGTCGGTCTCCTCGTCACGGTTGTGGACGTCGTGGATCGCCTCGTACTGCTCGAAGGTGATCGGCGTCCGGTCGGCGACCCGGTCGGTGATGTTGATGGCCGTTACCTCCTCGCGCCAGCCGTCCTGGATGGTCTCGGCGTGGATCTCCGCCTGCGCGCCGCTCCCGTAGGAGGCCACCAGCAGTCGGTCTCCGGTCAGGTCGACCCCCTCCTCCGCGGCCTCCAGCAGGCCGGCGACCCGGGCGAGGTGGACCGACCCGGTGTACCAGTTGCCGACCTCCCGGGAGACGGTGAGGGTCGGCTCGATGGTCCGGGCGTACCAGTCCCGGTAGTGGTCGGTCTCGGCCAGCGCGTCGGTGTACTCCGTGACGGCCTCGAGATACGCCTCGCTGTCGTCGAAGGCCTCCTGCCGGGGCTGGCGGCCGATCTCCTCGACCAGCGCCTCCTCGACGTCCGTGCCACGGGTGGCGTGACGGTAGCCCAGTACGGCGGCCTTGCTGACCATCCCCGGGAACGGCGTGTG
>CAZQZE010000234.1:0-3957 GCA_964597715.1 uncultured Halobacteriales archaeon | reverse complement strand
AGGCGTACAGCAGGTCCGGCGTCCGGTGGGCCGAGACGACGAACGTCTCGAAGGTAAACCGGGCGTCGGGCGGGTGCTCGTAGTCGGTCTGCTCCGCAAAGCCGAGGTGTTCGGTCAGGGCGTCGTGGGCGCCGGGCCGGCCCGTCTCGGAGCCGGCCATCACCGCAAGGTCCGAGTCCGAGCCCATAATCACCCCAATCTCGGGTGTCTCGGCGTCCGGGCGGTCCATCGCCGCCTGCTCGTGAAGCTGGTCGACCAGGGACTGAACGGCGTCGGTCATGCCCGACGGTGGGTGGGTCACGCCCGTAAGCGTTCGTACTCCCGTCTGTCGGCGGGCCGCCTACTCCCGGAAGGTCAGCGCGTCCCGGGCCGCCCGCGCGGCCTCGAGTAGCGTCGTCGGGTCCCGACCCTCGCCGGCGGCGGGACGCGTAACGTGACCCATCTTCCGGAGCCGGTAGACCGCCCGCTTGCCGTACCAGTGCAACGCGAGCCGGTCGCGGGCGAGGGCGTCGTCGACCCCTCGGAGTGTCGCCGCCTGCCGGTCAGCCACGTCTCCGAGGATATTCGCGCTCGCCGTCGGGACACGGCGCTCGGTCGTGCCCAGCGGGCGGCCGGTCACCGCGCGGACGTGTTGCTCGAACTGCGAGGTGTGACAGCCCTCGATGGTCCAGTGGCCGGAGTTGTGCGGTCGGGGGGCGACCTCGTTGAGCAGGACCGCCCCGTCGGCGCGCTCGAAGAGTTCGACCCCGTAGACGCCCCGCCCTTCCATCGCGTCGAGGACGTCCCGCGTCACCTCGCGGGCACGCTCCCGGACGGCCTCGGACGCACGGGCCGGCGAGACGGTCTCCCTGAGTATCTCCTCGCGGTGGACCGTCTCCGTCACCGGAAACGTCTCCTGTTCGTCGTCGCCCAGACAGCCCATCACCGCCAGCTCGCGCTCGAAGTCGACGAACTCCTCGACCATCGCCGGGCCGTCGATGGCGTCGAACGCCTCGGTGACGTCGTCGGGTGACTCGACGGGGGCGTTGCCCCGGCCGTCGTAGCCGCCCTCCCGGGCCTTGAGCATCGCCGGATACCCCAGGTCTTCGAGGGCCTCGCGGAGTTCCGCCTCGGTGTCGACCGCCCGGAACGCGGGCACGGGCACGCCAGCCTCCCGCAGCCGGCGCTTCTGGACGAGCTTGTCCTGGATGACCCGCAGGGTGTCGGGGGCCGGGTGGACCGGTGTCCCCGTCGCGTCGGCGACCCGCTCGAGCGCGTCGGGGTCGGCGAGTTCGATCTCGAAGGTGAGGTAGTCCGCTCGCTCGCCGAGGTCACGGATGGCGGCCTCGTCGTCGAAGTCGCCGACGACCTGGTCGCGGACGACCGGCGCAGCCGGGCAGTCCGGCGTGGGGTCCGAGACGACGACCTCGACGCCGAGTGGGCCGGCCGCTTCCCCGAGCATCCGTCCGAGCTGTCCGCCGCCGACGACGCCCAGTGTCGGGCCGGGTGACCCCAGTGACATACCTCCGGTTTCCCACCGACCTGCTTAAGTGTCACGCGTCAGGGCCGGGGGTGTGCGCAGCGAGACGAGGGCTGCCGGAACCGGACCCTGGTACCCCCGGTTTGCGGGGCCAGGCCGTGTCGGGCCCGAGGCGTGTCCGCACCGGGCGGTCCTGTGTGACCCCGTGAACGGGCGGCGCTCGGCCGGGGCATACGGGCGCACTCCAGCAACGGAGACGGTTTATTGCTGCGGCGTGAGTGGATATCGTATGCACATCATAATCGCGGGTGGTGGCCGCGTCGGGGCACAGACCGCGACCCACCTCGCCGACGACGGTCACAGTACGACCGTCATCGAGAGCCACGAACCAACCGCGGACGGGGTTCCCGACTCCGACCTGATCGAGGTGGTCGTCGGTGATGCCGTCTCCCCGGATACGCTCCAGGAGGTGTCGATGGAGCAGGCTGACGTATTCGCCGCGCTCACCGGCGACACGAGCGCCAACGTCGCCGCCTGCTACATCGCCCAGACCGGGTCCCCCTCGATAAAGACAGTGATGCGGATCGGTTCGGACGACGAGCGCGAGTACGGCGACCACGAGGCGATCGACGCGGTGGTCTTTCCCGAGGCAGTCGGCGCGGAGAACGCGACAGAGCGGATACTACAGCCCTGAGCCGGTCGGGCGGGGGAACGGTCACGACAGTGTTCGACCCGCGCGTGCGGACTGACCGGAAGTGGGGGGTGCTGTCGGCACTTACCCTTGCCAGTCCTCGTGGACGAGGACGGTGACCTCCGAGCCGAAGGAGCGGATACCGTAGACCGAGCGGTTGTACTGGGCGGCAAAGTCGGCGTCGAGGTCGTCGAGTTGACCCTGCTTCGCGAGCACCAGCGGTGGCGGGCCGTCCGCGCCGGTCAGCAGGTCGGCGGTCGGCGTCGGGTTCACCACCCCTGACTGCTGGCGCTCGCAGGTGACCGTCGCGTTCGCGGAGACCATATACCAGTTCAGCGGGAGTGTCTCCGGCCAGTTCGTGCAGACCGGCCGGAAGGAGAGCGGGTACTGGTCCGCCCCGGCCTGCCTGACAAGCGAGTTCTCGTCGGACTCGCTGTAGACCACCATATCGGGGCCACCGTCGTTCTCGGCGGCGACAGCGGCAAGCCGGTCGGCGACCGGCTCCAGGTCGTCGGCCGGCTGTGCGTACTGGACGAGGACGTTCTCCCGCTCGGCCGGCTCCTGGTAGACCGAGCCGACGGCGACAGCCCCGACCTGTAGCGTCGTGAGCAGGAGCAGGCCGGCGACCACCCCTGTCACCACGGTGTCGCTGTCGGCGTAGAAGCGCCCACCCCGGGCGACGAGGGCGGCCGAGACCAGCAGGGCTGCGAGCACACCGACGTGGAGCCAGGTGATGTCGAGGACGGGATTTGTCGGCTGGACGGGGATCCCGGCGGCGAGGGCCCGGACGACCGCGTAGCCGAGAAGAAGCGCCGGCCCGGCGAACAGCGCGGCGCTGACAGCATCACTCCGGGGCGCCGTTGCCCGGCCCCACCGGTAGACCCTCGCGACCCCGACCGCGGCCGGGACCGACAGGGGGACGATGGTGTGGACGACGATCCACGCCCCGAAGATATCGGTCCCGAGGGGGTACCCGACAATCGAGGCCAGCCCGGCGTAGCCGGCGAGCATCACGAGGTTTCGCGAGCGGGGGCTGGCGTAGCGTTCGTACAGGAAACCAAAGAGCGCGAAGCAACCGACGGCGGTCGCGTTGAGCAGGAGTACCTCGAGATACTGGCCAAAGAAGGTGGCGTAGGTGTCGAGAAGCGAGCCGTCCCCCGATGCCGCCCCGCGGCCGAACCAGCTGACGTACTCCCACCCGGCGTAGGAGAGCACGTCGACGACGTAGCCCGGGAACGCGAGCGGCCGGCCAACGGCCTCCCACAGCCCCGTGCCGACGGTCGACTCCCACGGCGGGGCCTCGGTCAGGTAGACGCCCGCGAGCCCGTCCCCACGGGGGGCAAAGAGAAAGACGGTCACCCCGACAAAGACGAGTGCGGCGCCGGCGAGGTGGGCACCAAAGCGGAGGTACCGTCTCGCGCTCGCACGCGGGGCTCGCAGCCGCGAGCGCAGTGTCGAGGCCCCGTCGACAGGGACCAGTAGGAGACCGACGAGGAGGTGCCCCAGCCGGCCGAGTCGGGAGTTCCGGGCCCGTTCGAGCCCCGTCCGGTAGGTGTGCGGGCGGTGGAGGCCAGCGTCGGCGAGCAACGCGGCGGCGCCGACCCAGGTCAGCACGTAGATGACAGCGTTCTCCTTTGAGGCAAAGCCGAGCGCGGCAAGCGCCCCGAAGGCGTAGAGATACCGGACCCGCCGGGTGTCGTAGTACCGGACCAACACCCCGAGCCCCGCGAACAGGAAGGTGGCGACCAGGATGTCGCTGCGCATGAACCGCGAGTAGTACAGCAACACGGAGTTGGCGGCGAGAAAC
>CAZQZE010000233.1:0-3978 GCA_964597715.1 uncultured Halobacteriales archaeon | reverse complement strand
CCGTACTTGAACAGCAGCGGGATGAGCGCGGAGTGGTCGAGGTGGGCGTGGGTCAACACGACGGCGTCGAGGGTGCTCGCGCCGGCGCCCAGCGCCTCGGGCACCTGCAGGTAGGGGACGTCGTCTGGCGCCCCCGGCTTGTCACCGCAGTCGACCAGAATCCGCGTTTCCGGGGTCGAGAGAATGAAGGCGGCGCGGCCGACCTCCCGGCAACAGCCGAGTGTCGTGACCCGGACCCACTCGTCGTCCGACATCTCCTCGCGGTGGATCTGGCGGCCGACCCGCTCGAGGATGTCCCGGCGCTCGTCGCGTTCCTGTTTCAGGAAGTTCCGGACGTTCGAGACTGTCGCGGACTCGATCGGCGGGGTCCGGACGACCTCCGGGGTCCACCCGACCTCCTGGGTTATCTCCCGGAGTGTGGAGCCGTGGCGGCCGATGACCATCCCGGGTTTTTCGGCCTCGATGACCACCTCGCCGGTGTCGATATGAAAGTCGAGGTCGGCTACCCCCGCCTCCTCCGGGATGATCCGCTCGATGTCCTCGCCTGCGGCCTCTGGCGGGGCCAGCGAGGCGGGGTCCGGCCGGACTGTGATCCGCTTGCGGAGCTTGGAGGCCAGCCGCCGGACCAGGTCACCGTCCTGGGCGAACTTCTTCGGGTCCCGGGTGTAGATAACCAGCTCCGGCCCCTCGTATGTCACCTCCGTTATCGTGATACCGCTGGGGACCTCCTGTTCGACCTCGCTACGCATCTCGTCGAGTCGCTTGTCTACCGTACTCATATGTCGGTGACCTGCCCGCCACACCCGGCGAGACGCCGCAGGGTGGACGGGTAGCAGGACGTGGCAGTAGGCGTCATTGTCGGTGCGTCTTTCCCCCGATGGGGTCGCCTCCGGGGACCGCGAAGGCCCGGAAAACCGTCTATACTGGCGTATTCGTCGCCGGTTATAAAAGGCTTCGCAATACCCCGACCGGGCACGGCAGCGGAATTAAGCCTGCGGCGGCGCGACCGCAGGTATGCACCTCACGCCGGCGACGGTCGCTGATGAGCGCGAGCGCCTGCGCGAGCGCGGCTCCCGGGTCGTCACCCTCGCCAACGACGTTCGGGCCGACCTCGGCGCCAGCTTCGGCGTCGACGTTGACGAGGTGACCGAACAGCAGTACGAGCAGACCCTCGAGACGGTGTTCGCCGACGGGGAACTCGCCGTGAACGTCGCCGCGCTCGCGGGCCTGTTGCGCGAGCTAGACGTGACAGCCGACTACCCTGGTTTCGTCGTCGACGAACTCCTCGGCCGGGAGCTCGCGGCGATGCTCGCCGGCCGGCAGCCGCTCCGACTGCTCGCCGAGGCCACGTTTCACTACGCGGATGTCCGCGCAGACAGCGCCACGGCCGGCGGTGACGACCTCGATGCGGCGCTCGCGGCGGGCGTTCAGACCAGGGTGCCGGGCTGGGACTGGCGCGAATCCGACCCGTTCGCGGTCGAGCCGGAGTGATACGGGATGACCGGCTACCGCCGGTCGGGGTCACGGCCACCCCGCGTGTTCAGGTCGTCAGCGCCCGGTAACGCGAGCCAGGCGAGAACCCACCCGGCGAGGCTGCCGGCCACGAGGGCGGCGGCCAGCAGGACCGCCCCTCCGCCGGTCTGAAGCCCTATCAGCCCGGCGGAGAATCCTACCAGCAGGGCGAACCCGACTTTCAGTTTCCGGAGAAATGCGACGCGTTCGGTGTTTTTCACCGGGCCGACCATCACAGCGCCTCCGCTGTGCTGACGTGCACGGCGGCGAACTCGCCGTCGACGACAGTCCCGCTCCAGCGGGTCTCGAACTCGTACTCGGTCTGCCGGTCGGTGTTCGTCCAGGACATCACAACGTCGTCGGCGAACCAGCCACAGACCACGTCGGCGGCGTCGCTGTTCGCGGTATCGTCGCCGGCGAGTTCGGTTGGCCCGTCACGGGCCCCGGCCGTCAGGTGTCGCGACTCGACGGTCCAGTCGGTCGTCGTCCGGGTCTGCTCGCGCAGCCCCTCGGCGACGGCCTCGTAACCCCGCAGCGTCTCTGAGAGGCCGTACTTGACGGTCGCCGGTGACTCCCGGAAAAACGGGTAGAGCGGCTCGCCGGCCCGGAGGGTGTCGTAGTAGTCACGGACGAGGGCGACAACGGCCATGCGGTCAGTAGAACCCCCGGTCGACGGCGTCGTCGACAACGTCCTCGAACTCCGTCTCAAGGAGGTCCTCGGCCTCCTCGAAGGTGTCGGTGAGGTCGTCCATCGCCTCCGGCCGGTCGTTCGTCTCGAACTCCATCGGGCCGTAGGCGGGGCTGTCCACCGCGTCCATGATATCGTCGAACAGCGCCTCCGGCGACGTCGGGGCCTCGGCGTGGGTCTCGACGACCGTCTCCAGCCTCGTCGCCACGTCGTCGGCTTCGTCCTCGTCGACGGGTTGCTGAACCCCGAAGTGCCCGGGTGCGTTCCCGCGCTCGGGGAACAGCGGTGCGAGTTCGTCGTCGACCTGGCGGGCGACCTGGGCCCCGACACCCTGGACCTCGAAGGGGTTTCGTGCGTAGGTCTTCACCTGGAAGACACCGGTGTCCGGATGGCCGATGTAGAGGTCCTCACCGACCCCCCCGGAGCGGTCGCCGCCGACAGCGCGCCAGCCCTCGGGGTCTGCGCCGCTGTCGGCCACCTCCGACATGATGTCCTGCCAGTCCCGGACCTGCATACACTACGGTACGTGTCGGGGGCGAAAATAGCCACCGGTTTCACACCCGTCCCGGGGTCCTGTGGCCAAACGCACAAGCCCACCCAGCACAAGACCGTAGTAGATGGGAGGACGCGCGCTGCTCGCCGAACAGGACGTGGATTTCGACCCCGAGGCCGTCGGTATCGACGACGCCGACGTGCTCGAGTTGCTCGACCCGGTCGTCCGGGAGTGGTGGGTCGAACAGTTCGGCGACTACGTCCCCGGCAACGGGGGATTCTTTACCCCGCCACAGAAGGAGGCGATTCCGCTGATCCACGAGGGTGAGAACGCCCTGGTCTGTGCGCCGACGGGCAGCGGGAAGACACTCGCCTCCTTCACCGGGATTATCAACGAACTGTTCGCCCGTGACCGCACAGAGGGGCTGGAAAACAGCGTCTACTGCCTGTACGTCTCACCGCTGAAGTCACTGGCAAACGATATCCACCGGAATCTGGGGGTGCCGCTGGCGGATATCACCGGGAAACTCGACGAGCGCGGCGAGGACGCCGAGATCCGTCACGCGATCCGCCACGGCGACACCAGCAGCAGTGACCGTCAGGCGATGCTGGAGACGACCCCGCATATCCTCAACACCACCCCGGAGACACTCGCTATCCTGTTGAACTCCCCGAAGTTCAAACAGAAACTCGAGACTGTCGAATACGTCATCGTCGACGAGATTCACAGCCTCGCGGAGAACAAACGTGGCACCCACCTGGCGGTCTCGCTGGAGCGACTCGAACACCTCTGTGAGGGGTCGCCCACCCGGGTGGGGTGCTCGGCGACGGTCGAACCGCTGGACACGATGGCGGAGTTCCTCGTCGGCCGGGCGGAGCCCGGCGGCCCGCCCCGGGAGTACGAGGTCGTCGACACCCGGTTCGTCCGGGAGTTCGACATCGAACTCACCTGCCCGACCGACGACCTGATCAACACACCCCGGGAGGTGGTCACCGGCCGCTTCTACGACCAGCTCCACGACCTGGTGGACGACCACACCAACACGCTCGTGTTCACCAACACCCGCTCGGGTGCCGAGCGGGTGCTCCACAACCTCCGCGAACAGTTCCAGTACGACGAGGACAACTCCGCCTGTCATCACGGCAGTCTCTCGAAGGACCGCCGACAGACCGTCGAAACGCAGCTCAAGCAGGGGGAACTGGACGTGGTAACCACCTCCACCTCCCTGGAGCTGGGGATCGACATGCCACACCTCGACCTGGTCGTCCAGGTGGGCTCGCCAAAG